>JALYZB010000272.1 GCA_030945945.1 Actinomycetota bacterium
TGGCATCGCGCCACCACATTCCGGGCGCACTGCTGATGATCGACCTCGACCGGTTCAAGACCATCAACGACGATCACGGGCACGCCGCCGGCGATGCGTTGCTGCGGGCCATGTCCGGCGCGCTGAGTCAGGGCTTGCGCGACACCGACCTACGCGGACGGCTCGGCGGAGACGAGTTCGTCGCCTATCTAGCTCATACCGACCAACGAGCGGCGAGGCAGGTCGCAGAAGGTGTGCTCGCCCTGGTCCGCACGGCGAGCGCCGCGCTCGGCCCCGGCATGCAAACCACCGCCAGCATCGGCATCGCCACCGGCTACACCGCAGCTTCTGACCCCGGGGCGATGCTCGGCGCAGCCGACGGCGCGATGTACCGCGCAAAGCGAGACGGCGGAAACCGTCTCGCCATCTCGGACTCGCCGGCTCACACGAGACCATAGATCCGCAGCGGGGGAATCCACAGGACGCTCGCGTGGTCCGCTCCCCGGTAGGGCGTTATCAAGACGAAGACGAGCTCTTTGCCGCTATTCCGCGACGGCGAAGTAACCCGTCAGGCGTTCGAGGACCGAGGCATCCCCCGTGAGCTCACCGATCGGCTCGTTGCTGACGCTGAGGCTCGGGACACATGGATCAAGCTGGTCGAAGGCGAAGATCGTGCCGTCGTGGCCGACCTGATCGCTGAAGGGGACAGGATCCAGATGGCAGACAAACGCTTCCGGCGCTAGCTGGCGGCCTGGGTTCCTCCTAATCGCAGCCGGACGCGCGATGGGATGCGTGGCTATGGCTTCGGCTTGGCGAGCTGATGTCTCACGCCGGCCCGCTCGCGATCCGCTCGTTCGATATGAGCAAGGGCCAGCAGCCAAGACCGCGACCTCGCGCAAGGCTCGCCGCTGCTGGCTGTCCTCGGCACCGCCGGCGACGAGGCGGCCTCCTGGCTCAGATGCGGCTAGGCGCTGCAGCGGGTTCTGCTGCCGGCTCGCGCGAACGAGGTGTGGGCCTCTTACCTCAACCAGCCGATCGAGGTCACGGGGCTGACGCAGAAGCTCGCAGAGGCGATCGAACGGACCGGCGAGTTTCCGCAGATGGTCGTTCGCTTCGGGTACGGGTCCGAGGCGAAAGCTCAGCCCCGCCGGCCAATCGACGAGGTCATCGTCCACGGCGAAGATCGATGAGAGGTAGCGAGCGCTGATCTTGCTGTTGTGACAACGGGGCGGATGCTCGTCGCAGACGCCCGAGACGCGATGCGCGGGCCTCTAGGAGAGCGGTGAACACGTGGTGGAAGCGGCTGTCAGCGCCCGCAGTCGTCTTGTCGGCATGGACCGACGAACGGGTCCGGTCAGCTGGGCCAGATGAACTGCCTCGGTAAAGCACCCGAGCGGGTGCGGCGTGCGACGCTCGTTCTGCCAAGTTGCTTCGTCGGGTTCATCGAATTCTCGCGGTGGTGGTGGCACGAGCCAGCCGGCATCGAGCGTGATCGTCGGAATCGCTCCGAGACCAGCCAACCCAGCCACTGTGTCGCTGTTAGCGGGCACGAACGCGTCGAGGTAGACGAGGTGCCGCACCCGATCGGCGATGTGGTCCAGAGCACCGGTAACGACCATGCCTCCGTAGGAGAACCCCAGGAGCGTGATGTCGTCGAGGTCCTCGTAGAGCACAACGTTCACGACATCGCGAATGTGGGTGGTGAGATTGACGCTCGGGCTGGTGAGATGTGCTCGCTCCCCGATGCCCGTCAGGCTCGGAGTGAAGACCTCATGCCCGGCGGCACGCAGCAACGTCCGCACGTTGCGAAACCCGTGGGCGCCGCTCCACCCGCCGTGGACGAGAACAAACAGGGCCATATCGCAAAGCTCCTTCCGGGCGGCGCCGATTACGTCGGCGGCAGGGCGGATACAGGCGGGCGGCGTGCCGAGCAGATAGCCCGCTTCCTCCCGGCGTCATGATGGCATCTCGGTCGCATCCGACCTGACCAGCAGCAGCAGCCCTGCTCTGACCGCACGACGAGCCCCCCGTCGCGAGTGCTGTCAGCCCCGCAACGAGCGGAAGACGCGCCTACCGCGGCTCCAGCGAGACTGCTGGATTGTCGCCGACCCGGCTGCGAGGTCGGCGCTGCCGCTTCGCTGCGCCAAGGACCGGTTGCGGAAGCCACCTGTCGACTGGTCCGCAGATGAGGTGGCCACTAGGTGTTCAGAAGCGAACTCTGCCCCGTCAACTCCCGGCTTCGGATCTAGCGCGAGCCGCCAGCGTGCTCTCCGTCCGGCGGAACGTTCCGGAGCTTCCGGATGCGGAGGTTCACCGGGATGAAGCCTTGCAGCCAGATGGCGGCGCTGACGCCAAGCACGATCCACAGCCACGTTGGGGCGCCGTCAAGCGCGAGGATGATCCACACCGGGACGGTGAGGAGGAACATCCGGCTGTAGAACCGGCGAACGAATATCCACGCATCAACCTTCGGTGCGCCCTTCGGAGGGGGCGGTCCAGTGATCCGAGCGCCGTACTTTGCGAGCCGCTCGACGATCCCCATGTCCTAGCTCTATACCCGGTTGGCTGCCAGAAGGTCGAGGAGCACGCCGATCTGCGCGACTCAGACTTCTGCTCAGTCGCCCGAGCGGGCCTGCCGGCGCGACGTCCGCTTCAGCGCTGGCCCTTGCGCCACGGAGCAGCGTCGGCTGGCTTTCCTGGCTCGTTTTGGCGCCCGCTGGTTCACGGAGGGGGCAGCAAGCGAGCGACAGAGACTGCGCTGGGGCGAGGACGTGCGGAGCGCAAGGGGCGTCTTTCACGAGTACCGGCGAGGCGTCGGACGGCAGTCGCTACCTGTTGCGGGTGTTGCGCCACGCCGCGACCCCCGCGATCCCGACGGGGCCGATACCGCAGCAGCCGCCGATCACGCTCGCTCCGGCGGCATGCCAGCGATCTAGCGCCTCGGCCGTGAACTCCATGACTGCGGTGCCGTCGTGCCATTCGTATGCCTCGGCATCCCAGGTGCGTCCCCAGTTGGGGTAGGCCACGAGCGGCAGGTCGGTAACGCTGCGAACGTCGGCCAGCAACGATTCGACGTACTGAGGAGGCGTGCAGTTGACGCCGACGCACGTCACTCGGTTGGTGCGGGTCACCGCCCTAACCGCGTCGGTGATCGGTGTGCCGTCGCTGAGATGATGGTCATCGCGGCAGCAGAACGTGACCCAAGCCTCAGTGTCGAACTCGGTCAAAAGTTCGCCGAGGATCGTCGCTTCACGCCCATTGGGGATCGTCTCGATCGCAAGCAGATCGGCTCGGGCGCCAACCAGCGCGCTGATGCGCCGGCGCTGCTCCTGGGCAATTTGGTCGTCGCTGGCATGACCGTAGTCCCCGGTGTACTCGGTCGCGTTGGCCCATACCACCCCGTAAAGACCGACCGAGCCCGCGACGAAGGTCTGGCGGTTGTCGGGCTGTGCACGACGCGCGAGCTCAACCGAGCGGGCGAACAGGCGGGTGGCCTCCTGCTCGTCGATGCCGGCCGCGGCAAACCCTGGATAGCTGGCGTGATAGCTGGCCGTGATCGCGACGTCGGCGCCCGCATCGAAGTACGCCCGGTGCGCCGCGACGATCTCGTCAGGCGCGTCGCGCAGCAACCGGGCCGACCACAGGCTGTCGCGTAGGTCGTGGCCTTGGGCCTCGAGCTGGGTAGCGAGACCGCCGTCAAGCACGACGACCCCTTGACGCGCTGCATCCGCAAAACTAGGCATCTGCCCAGTATCGGCGATCAGTCAGCACGCGGATCAGGTCCCCGAAGCCCGGCCTGCACGCAGGCTCCAACTGAGCTCGCGAGACTTCCGGTTCGTCGCCGTTGGGGCTCTGAGCTTCTCGCTTCCGGTTCTCGAGTTGGCCAAACCGAAGCAGCCACCTCGGCCCGATCATCGACGCCGGATCTGGTGGCCCGTGTTTGGCGGGAGCAGCTGTCTCAGCCGGCTCGGCCTGGATGCTGCCGGTAGCCCGGGGCGGCAGGCGTCATCTGGTCGACAACGACAGCTCCCGATCACCGAAGGGCGACGCCCCCGAGTTCAGCCACCTCCGCCGGCGGCGAACCACGCGGCGCGTTCGCTCGGGGAATGTGGATCGTCGCGAGGCGCGACCGGCGCAGGCTTCGTTGCCGTCCCGGTGGGCTTGGTTGACACCATGCCGACACGTACCACCGTCCACTCTGCGTCCCGCGAGGTGGCGATCCAGCTCGCAGCCGGATCTGCCGCCTGCCTGCGTTTAACTTCGGCCAGCGCCTCTTCGCGCGTCATCAGATAGATAGTCACTCGCTGCCAACGAGTCCTTATCGCCCGCAGGAGCGGCGTGATGCGTGATCCCTTCAGACGGCTGCTTCTAGCCGATTGCGAAACGGATAACTGGCCGCTCAGCCGGAAGGCTTCTAGCCCATTCCGGGAGGGAAAATGGACGGCGGCGTGGCGTCGCGGTTTCTCCCGAGCGCTTTGATCAGCTTCTCGTCGTAGCGAGGATCGCCGCCAAGGTCCAGGCGCAGCTTGCGATGCGTGGAGTCCCAGTGGCCGGCTCCCCAGGATTCGGTCCGACCGCTATGAGAGTTTCGATGACCCGAGAGAATGGGTCAGAGGAGCATGTCGATGTCGCGACGCAGGCATACGCCCGAGCAGGTCGTCCGGAAGTTGAGAGAGGCCGATCGGTTGCTCGGCGAGGGGATGGAGCTGCCGGAGGTCTGGAAGGCACTGGAGGTCTCGCAGGCGACCTATCACCGTTGGCGCACCCAGTTCGGTGGGATGAAAGCCGACGATGTCAAGCGACTGAAGGAGCTGGAGGCCGAGAATCAGAAGCTCAAGCGGATCGTCGCCGATCAGGTTCTCGAGGTCGCCGCGTTGAAGGAGATCGCGAAGGGAAAATTCTGAGCCCGCAGCGTCGACGCCGAGCGGTTCTGGATGCTCCAGGACCAGCTCGGCCTCTCGGAGCGGCGGGCTTGTCGGTATGTCGGACAGGCCCGGTCAACGCAGCAAGCGTGAGCCGCTGCTCGCCCACGATGACGCCGTGCTGCGCGCCGAGCTCAAGGCGTGCTCGCGGAAGCGACCACGCTGGGGTTATCGTCAAGCTCATCAGCATCTGCTCAAGCAGGGCTGGCAGGTCAACCGCAAGCGCACCCAGCGGCTGTGGCGCGAGGAGGGCCTGCGGGTGCCGGCCAAGCGTTGTAAGCGCCAGCGCCGCGGGGACTCGACGGTGCCGGGCGACCGGTTGAGGGCTGAGCGCCCAGATCACGTGTGGGCGTTTGATTTCCAGTTCGACGTCACCGACGACGGCCGGATCATCAAGCTGCTCTACGGCGTGGACGAGTTCACCCGCGAAGCGCTCGCGATGGAGGCCGAGCGCCGGATCGACGCCGACAAGCTCGTTGACGTGCTCGACCGCATCGTCTCAGAGCAAGGTCGCTCCCCGCAGCTAGTGCGCTGTGACAACGGGCCGGAGATGACCTCAGCCGCGTTGCGGGACTGGTGCCGGTTTGGCCAGACCGGCGCCGCGTTCATCGAGCCTGGCAGCCCCTGGGAGAACCCGTTCGTGGAGTCGTTCAACAGCCGCGTCCGGGACGAGCTGCTCAGCGTCGAGGTGTTCAGCTGCCTGACCGAGGCCAAGGTGATGATCGAGGACTTCCGCGTCGACTACAACCGCTGCCGGCCACACCGCGCGCACGCGATGATGACCCCGGCCGCGTTCGCCGCCAGCCTCCAACAGCCGCTGCTGAAGCCGACAGCAACTACGGCTGGGGAAGAGATCGAGCAGCGCAGCCAGCTGGCCCCGCCGTCCAGCGACCCACAGCCAGTCGCATTCAGACCAGGTCAACGGCACAATCAGGCTGAGGACATCACCCCAACGCCGGCCCCAACCAACAGCCACGGGGCCCACCAACACACACCAACAACCACCCAGCTCTCACTATGAAGGCGGCGGGATTGTCAAGGCGTGAAAGTGAATTCTCGTGTCATGGGCTGCGGCAGGATCGTGGGTGGCGGGCTGGACGCAATTCTCTATCGCCTCATCTCGTGAGGATCAGGTTTTATGGGTGTCTCGCTCCGGTAGCGCATCTCACGGAGGGCTGTCTATGCGGCCAGAGAGTTGGTGGCGCCTGCCGGAGCGAAGGGTTGGTTGCGGGTGAGCATGTGCCAAATCGCCTCGGCGAGGTGGCGGGCGATGACGATCGCGCTGGTTCTAGCGGTGCTCACGGCGGCGGCTTCGGCCTCGTTTGCCGCGCAGACCTTGAGCACTGGGTCGATCTCGGTGATCTCGCGGGTTGGTATCGACGCGATCCGTGTGGCCGATGCGCATGCGAGCCTGATCCACCCCAGCGTGCCCGTCGGCAC
>JALYZB010000273.1 GCA_030945945.1 Actinomycetota bacterium
CTGCTCGGCCCCGTCGGCTCCGACGAGGAGGACCGCGCCATCGCCGGACGGCTGGCTGCGCGCCGAGCCTGCGGTGCGGGGCGTGCGGACGACGATCGCCGCTCGGCAGCCGGCGACCGCACGGGCAGCAGTGCGGACCGAGCGGGCCTCGTCCGGGTCAAATCCGAGCAGGAGGCCGAGCCGCAGCGGATCCGAGAGGATCGCGGTCGACCCTCCGGCCTCGGCGACCTCGACCGCAGCCAGCGCTCCGATCGGCAGCTGGGCCGCGTCTGAGACCTCGTCCACGATCGGCATCGACCGGTCAAAGCGATTCCCGATCAGAACGCCGTCATCGCCGTCGACGATGGCGGCGGCGATCTGCCAGCCACGCTCGCGAGCCTCGCGCAGCCGCCGCGCCGCAGCATCGAAGTCGACTCCGGAGACGACCACGATCATCTCCCCGGCGGCGGGTGGCCCGGCGAGGTCGTCGAGTCTTGTCAGCCATCCGGAGCCGACTCCGGAGCCCGACGGCGTCTGGCTCGCGGGACGCGCGATCGCCGTGCGCTCCAGGGCGAGCTCTTCGATCCTGCCCAGCTCGAGCAGGTCGGTCCGGACCGGGTGGAGCTCGGCCAGGAGTCCGAGCTCCGCGCGCGCGCCGAGCCGCCGCTCCGCCCGCGCCAGCAGCTCGGCGATCCCGTGAACGCAGTCCGCGGACCCCTTCGGGCCGGTCGTCGGGCACCGTCCCACGAACAGCCAGCTCGGCTCGTGCCCGGGTTGCACACGTGCGACTGCAACCTCGGTCGTCGAGTTGCCGACATCGACGCCGGCGACCAGCACCGGTCAGGCGGAGCCGGATACAACCGCTCGGTCAGGGGCCGGCGCGGGCGCCGCGGCCAGCGCGTCGACGAGCAACTGCTCCACCGTGCTTCGCCAGGCGGTCTCGTCGAGGGTGCGGCGAAGACCTCGCCGCGGCATGAAGCGGTGCTTGCCGAGGCTGTCGAGGGCCCGGATCGCCTCCATCACGAGGTGGAAGTCGCGCTCGTCAACCAGGTCCTTGATCTCTTGGCTGGCCCGCTCGCCGCTGCCGAACGAGCCCTCGGCGATCCCCTGCCAGTAGGCGTGCTGGAACACGCAGCCCGAGACGCCGCCGCCGGGGTTGACCCAGCAGCCGATCGTCAGGCCCCGGCCGGACGTCTGGATCCCGCGCAGCGCGAGCTGCAGAAGCTGGCGGCCACGTGGCTCGCCCGCGAGCGCCTCGAGTTGGCGCCGCGCGATTGTTTCCTGACGGTTCATCTTGGTCTCTCCCTTGACGCTCGTAGTGATGCTAATCGACGCCGCTCGAGCGCACTAGATGTGAGAGATCAGGCCCCGCCGGATATAGGCGGCGCGGGCCTCGCGCACGAGCTCGGCGCAGCGCTGCGCACCGCGGTCAGCGAGCCGGGCGGCGTGGGAGTCGAGCTCCTGGGCGGAGGAGCGCCCGGGCCGGAGCATCTCGTAGAAGCTGAGCAGCTCGTCGTCATCAAAGGCGACGAGCTCGGCAGCGCGATGAAGGTTCTCGCCGAGCTGCGGGTTGCCGCCGCGCTCGGCGAAGCCGGCCTGGACGCGGAGGGTGTCAGCGGACATGGCGACGTCACCGCGCCCCAGATCGCCGGACACAGCCGCATCGAGCGTGACCTCGGCAACAGGCCTTCCCGACGCCGAGCGCACCTCCGCGCGCGCCCCGGCCCCGAGCGGATACCTCAGCTCGGCCACGTCGCCTCCAGCTCGACGGGCTCTGCGTCCTCCACCAGCCGCCGCTCGATGGCGACCAGCTGGACGACGCGGGCGTGATAGCGAGGTCCGAGCGCCTCGCTTGACTCCGGGAGCAGCAGCGGCTCAGGCGCGAGGCCCTTGACGTAACGCGCGGCGTTGCGGCCCAGTCGACGATAGAGCTCTGGGGTGATCCGGGGCGCGATCGAGAACAGCTCGAGGTTGGCCAGCGGCGGGAGGTCGGCACGGTGGATGAGCGCCGTTCCCTTGGCCTGGAGCCCGACCGACACCCCGGACCCGGACAGGCGAGCCGCGGTCCACCCGATCAAGCCGAGATCGATCGACCGGCGCACGCGGACGATCCGTGACTCGAGCCCCTCCTCCTCGATGCCGGCCAGGAGCTGACGCAGAACCTCGGCGACGCTCATCCCGTTCAGCGCCACCCAGATCTCTCTGCCGAACGCGGGCGAAAGTCCGACCACCACCTCGTCCGCGCGCTCACCGGCCGTGGCCGGACCCTTCTCGCGCCAGCGGATGCAGTCCTCCGAGCGGGCCTGTTCGAGCGCCAGGTCCGCCGGGAACCACACCTGTCGGACACTGGCCACCTCGCGGCGTCGCTCGGGGGACATGCGGTACCCCGTGCCCGGCCCGGCGTAGTCGTTGGGGTCGGTGAGCGACGAGAGGACGTTGAGGTCCTCGTCCAGAATCGCCGAGGTCTGGAGCACGTCGCCGAGCAGCCGCTGGCGAGTCATCTCCAGCACGCGCTCGGCTTCGACCTCATAGTCCCGCGCGGCGAGCGCACGCACAACATCCAGCGCCGTGACCCCGCCGTTCATGATCCGTTCGGAGGCGAGTCCCGGGACGTCGGACGGGGGCGCCGGAACGTCGAGGCTTCCGTGGGCGTGCACGCAGGCATCGACGTCCTCGTCGGTGAACTCGGCCAGGCCGAGCTCCTCGAACACGGCGCGGCAGGCCTCGGCGCCCCGGCGGCGCAGGGCCAGCAGCTCAGCGTCCTCGCGCCAGCGCAGCCCGCCCTCGAACCCCCAGTCGCGCTGGACGACGAGATAGTCATCCAGATCCTCCGCGTTGAAGTTGGAGGGTCCGAACGCATTGTCGTAGGCCGGAATCGAGCCGAAGCCGGAAAACAGAAAGTCGCTGCCGGCGAGGAGCAGCGGAAGCGTGTGGGCGGTGCGCCGGATGTCGGACGCCGACATCAGCGTGTCGTTGCCGGTGCAGGACTCGAGGTCGTGGAGCATGACGCAGAGGTTCTCGGCGATCACCTCGCGCATGCCGTCCGGCACCGAGGCGGTGACGTTGACGCCGTCGATCCCGCCGTTCTGGACGCCCTGAGCGCCAGCTGCTCGGGTAAGCGCGATGCACCGCGCCTCGAGGTAGAGCATCGACTTGCCCTCGCTTGCCCCCATCAGCACCTCGGCACCCGAGCCGGAGGTGAAGCGCATCTTCAGTCCGCGCGAGGCGTAGCACGAGGCCAGGAACGCCTTCGACCAGGGGGTGTCATCGCCATCCACGAATACCTGCTCGGTGCCGTACACCGAGACCGTCTCGGCGTACGTCGTCAATCCCCGCATCCCCAGCTCAAGCTCCGTCCGCTCCTCCACCGAGCATTGGGTCAACGCGCCCGGCTGTCCGACCTGACTGCCGATCAGAAGGGCGAGAGCGTTCGACGCGGCGTCGCGCAGCACCGGAACGGTCGTCTCGAGCTCACGGAAGCCGAGGGCAACGGCCGCCGCCGCGTCTGCGGCGATCAGGAGCGGGTGATCGATGCGATTGGTCACATGCGCCTGGATCGACGGCGTCTTGCGGACGCGCATCTTCTGCATCGCCTGCAGGATCTCGACGGGTGTGAGAAGCGCGAGCGTGGCGGCGATCTTGGCGGGCGTCATGCCGGCGGCGAGACGAATGACCTCGGCCCGCGGGACGCCGGGATCGACGATCATCCGCGCAAAGTCGACCGTCGCCACGGCCATCGCTTCAGCGGCGACGCCGACGTCGATCGCGTGGCGAGCGATGAACTCGTCCAGCATGTCGAACGCGGCCTCGGATTTGCCGTCGAGTTCGACGACGCGGCCGTCCTCGATTCGCAGTGAGGGCTCGGGGTCGAACGGGCTCGAGAAGGCCACCAGCCCGAGCGCAGGGTCCTCCGGGACGAGGATGTCGCCGCTGATCGGCCGGCTGGCGAGGAACTCCGACCGGCCCGATGCCCTGTCCTCGGCGTACATGGGTGCCCTTGAGACTACGGCCTGACGTGGTGGATGGCCAGCGCCTTTCCGGGAGCTGCCCAAGCGCGGACGCGGTCTAGCCGGCGGCGCGGGTTAGGCGAGTATCGCGGCGAGCGACGTCGACCGGCTCTTCCGGGCGATCCGGGGACACGGGCCTCGGCGGCTCGCATGAACCCGGAGGTGTGCCGTCTCCCCGGCGAGCCAGGCTGCGGTCCAGACCGACCCACGAGCGTCCGGCGCAGCAACTCCGTCCGGCGAGAACGACATACCGATCGACAAAAGCGTAGGCTGAGCGCAGGCGACGCACCTCGACTGACAAGGTATCACCGCCGCTCGCCGGCGACCTACGCGAACCCGGCGTGCCCGCACTGACAGCGTATGTTTGCGCAACTCAAGGAGGGCTTAAGCGCAGTGGAGACCAACAGCTTCGTGGGGGCGCCGTGCGGCCTGGATGAGCATCCTGAGCCGCGTAAGATGCGACTCGGGCTCATCGTCAACCCGATCGCGGGCATGGGCGGCCGCCTCGCGTTGAAGGGAAGCGACGACGTCGCTCTCGTGGCGGCGGCGCGCGAGCGTGGCGTGTGCCCGAACGCGCCGGCGCGCGCGACCGAGGCCCTGCGAGCGCTGGCGGCGCTTGGACCCGAGCTGGAGCTGTTGGCCTATGCCGGCGCGATGGGCGAGTGCGAGGCACTCGATGCACAGCTGGCGCCGGTCGTGCTCGGCGGCGCCCCCGGCCCGCCCACATCGGCGCAAGACACGCGCGCGGCCGCCACCGAGATGGCCGATCGACAGGTGGATCTGCTCCTCTTCGCCGGTGGAGACGGAACGGCGGTCGATATCTGTGATGCGATCGGCGACCGGGTCCCGGTCCTCGGCATTCCCGCGGGCGTGAAGATGCATTCCGCGGTGTTTGCCGTCAACCCGAGGAGCGCAGGCGAGTTGGCTGTCCGCCTCGCCCAGCAGGGGGTGCGGAGCGTGCGCCGCGCGGAGGTCATGGATGTCGACGAAACGCTGCTCCGCGCGGGCTCGGTCTCGGCTCGCCTGCACGGCTTTCTGAACGTGCCGGACGCCCGCCGTCATCTCCAGAGCGCGAAAGCACGCTCGCTGGGGAGTGAGACCGCGGCGCAGGAGGAGATCGCCCACCACCTGGTCGACAACGTCCTGGGCGACAGCACCTGGCTGATCGGTCCGGGTACGACCACGGGCGTCGTGCTCGCTCTCCTCGGACTACAGAAGACCCTGCTCGGTGTCGACGTCGTCCGCGCCGGCGCCTGCCCGATCGCCGACGCCGACGAGCGGGCGCTGATCGAGCTCTTGGCCGGACAGGATGCCGGCATCATCGTGACGCCGGTCGGAGGCCAGGGCTTCCTGTTCGGCCGCGGCAACCAGCAGCTCTCTGCTTCCGTGATCAGGCAGATCAACCGGGAGCGAATTGTCGTAGTCTCCACCGAGGCAAAGATCGCACGCCTCGGCGGCGCTCCGTTGCGCGTAGACACAGGCGATCCGGAGATCGACGCCAGCCTTGGCGGCTACACCCGTATCACCGTCGGCTACAACCGCGAGATTGTGTACCCGGTCGTCTGACAACTGGCCACGAGGAGGTCACCACGTGAGCGAAGCCTCACCCGCCCATCCCTACATCCCCAACTCTGCACCCGTCGTGCAGCGCGCGATGCTGGACGCGATCGGCGCGGACACCATCGAGGAGCTGCACGACTCGATTCCCGAGCGGCTCCGCGTCGCTGGACTCTTGGACCTGCCCGAGCCGCTGCGCTCGGAATATGCGCTGCGTCGCCACGTCACCGGCGTGCTGGACCGCAACCAGAGCTGCAGCGAACGGCTGAGCTTTCTGGGGGGTGGGTGCTGGCCGCACTACGTGCCGGCTGTCTGTGACGAGATCGTCAACCGGGGGGAGTTCCTGACCGCGTACTACGGCGACACCTACGGCGACCACGGCAAATTGCAGGCGCTGTTCGAATACGCGAGCATGCTCGGTGAGTTGGTCGAATGCGACGCCGTCAGCCAGCCAACGTACGACTGGGGCGCCGCCTCGGCGACGTCGATCTGCATGGCCGCTCGCATCACGGGGCGACGGGTGGCGCTCGTCCCGGCATCGATCGGAGCCGAACGGCGAGCACTGATCGAGGGGTACTGCCGGCCGTGGGTTGATGTGGTGACGATCCCGTTTGAGCTGACCACCGGGCTGCTGGAGCTCGACCGCGTCCGGGACGCGCTCACAGCCGACACCGCGTGCGTCTACTTTGAGATGCCCGGCTTTCTCGGCGTTGTCGAGACCCGGGCGGAGGAGATCTCAGGGCTGGCTCGGGAGGCGGGGGCGCTGACCGTGGTCGGCGTTGACCCGATCTCGCTCGGCGTGCTCGAGGCTCCGCCCCGCTATGGCGCCGACATCGTGTGCGGGGAGCTCCAGCCGCTCGGGATCCACATGCACTACGGCGGTGGACTCGCCGGGTTTGTGGCGTCTCCGGACACCGAACGGTTCGTGTCCGAATATCCGATGTTCCTGATTGGCCTCGGCCCCACGGTCGTCGACGGCGAATATGGCTTCGGCGAGGTCGTGTGGGAGCGGACCTCCTATGTCCAGCGTGGCGATTCCAAGGAGTACATCGGCACCACCCAGAATCTTTGGGCGATCGCCGCCGGCGCCTACCTCGCGCTCGTCGGGCCGCAGGGGCTGGCGGAACTCGGGCGGGGAATCGCTCAACGAGCCCGCTACGCCGCCGGACGTCTGGATGAGCTGCCGGGTGTTCGTGCCCCGGCGTTCTCTGCGCCGTTCTTTAAGGAGTTCGTGGTTGACTTCTCAGCGAGCGGTCGCACCGTAGCCGAGGTCAACGGCGTGTTACGCGAGCGCGGGATCTTTGGGGGCCTGGATCTCTCTCAGCAATATCCGGAGCTCGGACAGAGCGCGCTCGTCTGCGTCACCGAGGTGCATACCCAATCCGACATCGACCGTCTCGCCGACGAGCTCGCGGAGATGCTGCGATGACCCTGCGTCCCTTCCATCAGGCCAGCTGGAACGAGCCGATACTGCTCGAGCTCTCGAGCCCGGGAGAGCGCGGCATCATCCCGCCGCCGGTCGAGGCGGGGGTCAGCGCTTCCGATCACGACCCACTGGCGGGTATTCCCGCGGCGCTCCGCCGCTCGCATGCGCCGCAGCTGCCTGAGCTGAGCCAGCCCCGTGTCCTGCGCCATTACCTGCGCCTGTCGCAGGAGACGTTGGGAAATGACGTCAACGTCCACCTCGGCCTGGGAACCTGCACGATGAAATACAGCCCCAAGGTCAACGAAGAGCTAGTCCGATCGCCGAAAGTCGCAGATTTACACCCGCTTCAGGACGACGAAACGGTGCAGGGAATGCTCGAGGTCTTCTATCGGTTCGAGCGCATGTTGTGTTCGGTGTCCGGCCTACACAGCTTCACGCTTCAGCCCGCCGGGGGATCCCAAGGTGTGTACGCCAACGCCAGGATGATGCGTGCCTACCACGACGCCCGTGGCGACCACGACCGCGACGAGATCGTCACCACGATCTTCTCGCACCCGTGCGACGGGGCCGGGCCGGCCACCGCCGGCTACAAGGTGGTCACGGTGTACGCCGGCGAGAAGGGATACCCGGAACCCGACGCGATCCGCCAGGCAGTGTCGGAGCGAACCGCCGGACTCATGATCACCAACCCCGAGGACACCGGACTGTTCAATCCGCACATCGAGGAGATCGTGAAGATCGTTCACGATGCCGGCGGCCTGTGTCACTACGACCAGGCCAACGCGAACGGGATCCTGGGGATCACTCGGGCGAGCGATGCAGGCTTTGATCTGTGCCAGTTCAACCTGCACAAGACGTTCTCCTCGCCGCACTGCTCGATGGGCATGCCGGTCGGCGCCTGTGGGGTGACCGCCGAGCTGGAGCCCTTTCTGCCCGTGCCGACGGTGGAGTTCGACGGCTCGCGCTATCGGCTCGACTACGACCGGCCGCAGTCAATCGGCAAGATCCGTGCCTTCCACGGCGTCCCGGCGACGGTCGTGCGGTCATTCGCCTGGGTCCTGAGCCTGGGCGCCGAGGGGCTGAGGGAGGTTGCGCAGACCGCGGTCCTGAATAACAACTATCTGGCCTCGCGCCTAGCCGGCGTGCCCGGCCTCGAGATCGCCTTCGCCGAGGCGACTCCCGCCCGCCGGCTGGAGCAGATCCGCTACAGCCTGGCGCGCCTGCAGGAGGAGACCGGCGTGGGCACGGTCGACCTGGCTCGGCGAACCGCGGACTTCGGCGTGGCGAGCTATTTCCCCAGCCACGAGCCCTGGGTGGTCGCCGAGCCGATGACGCTCGAGCCATCGGAGTCCTACTCCCGGGCGGACCTCGATGAGTATGCGGAGATCATCGCCGAGGTTGCCCGCGAGGCCTATGAGACACCCGAGACGGTTATGTCGTCCCCGCATCGCAGCACCGTTCACCAGCTGGATCAGGCGCCGCATGATGACCCGGTGCGGTGGGCGCTCACCTGGCGCGCCCACCAGCGCAAACGCCTCGCCGCATCGGCCCGAGCTTGAGGTCGGGGTAGGCTTCTGCGCATGGCTGACGCACTGGTCGTTATTGACATCCAGAACGAGTACTTCCACGGCGGAGCGCTGACCCTCCCGCACGCTGAGCGTGCGGCGGCCCACGCGGCCGAGGCGATCGAGGCGGCGCGCGCGGCCGGGATTCCCGTCGTCCACATCCGCCACGAGGAGCCCGAGAGCGACGAATGGTTCGTGCCCGGGAGCCGCGGCGCCGAGACCAACGCCGCCGTGGCGCCGGCCGAGGGCGAGCCGGTGATCGTCAAGCACTATCCCAACTCGTTCCTGGAGACCGACCTCGCCGAACGGCTGGCCGCGGCTGGCGCGAGCCGCGTCGCCTTCTGCGGGATGATGACCTCAATGTGCGTGGACGCGACAGTCCGCGCGGCCGCCGATCTGGGGCTGGCGCCGGTGCTCGTCGACGACGCTTGCGCGGCCCCCGATCTGGAGCATCGAGGCCGGAGCGTCCCGGCCGACTCTGTGCACGCAGCATTCTGCGGAGCGCTCGGTGACGATATCGCGACCCTTCTCGAGGTCCGCGATTTCCGTGCCGGCCCAGCGGACGCCTGACTTGCGGACTTCAGCGGACGTGACCCTCGTGCACGATGATCTTGTCCACATCGACGTCGCCAGCCCGAAGGTTTACGCCCAGGGTGTGCCGCACGAGACACTTGCGGCGCTGAGACACAACGACCCCGTTCACTGGCATCCGTGGCCGGGCACCCGGGACGGCTTCTGGCTCCTGTCCAAACACGCCGATGTTGTCGCCGCCAGCCGCGACACCAAGCGCTTCTCCTCGCAGGTCGGCCACATCGCGCTCGAGGACCGCGAGCCCGACGCGCTGGAGGCCCGGCGGTCGATGATCGAGACCGACCCGCCGGAGCACACCCGGCTTCGCAAGATCGTCAGCGACGCGTTCAAACCGACCCGAGTCAAGGAGTACGCCGACTACACCCGACGAACGGTGGGTGAGCTGCTCGACGCCGCGCTCGCCAAAGGGGAGTTCGACTGGGTCACTGACATCTCGGAGCCGCTGCCGGTGACCGTCCTAATCTCGATTCTCGGCCTCCCTCACGAGGACGTGCCGATGCTGATCGAGTTGACCAGCGAGATGGCGGCGGCGACCGACGCCGACTACCGGCCCGATCCGGTCAAGTACCCCACCGACATCGATCCGCGGCTGCTCCCGTTCGGCACGCCGGCGGCCGCGGCCGTGTTTGAGTATGGGCGCAAGATCGGCGCCGAGCGGCGCCAGCACCCGCGCGACGATTTGGTGTCGCGCCTGGTGCACGCCGAGGTGGACGGCGAGCACCTGGACGACACCGAGTACACCAACTTCATTCAGTTGTTCATCTTCGCCGGCAACGAGACCACCCGCACCGGCATCTCGCACGGGATCCTCGCCCTGATGGAACATCCGGCGCAGTTCGAGCGCCTGGCAGCGGACCCGGCACTGGTGCCGACCGCGGTCGACGAGATCCTCAGGTACGGCACGCCACTGATCTACTTCCGGCGCACCGCGACCCAGGACACGGAGATCCGGGGGGTGCCGATCCAGGCCGGGGACCGTGTGGCGCTGTGGTACGTGTCGGCCAATTTCGACGAGGACGTCTTCAGGGAGCCGCATCGCTTTGACGTGGGCCGCCGCCCCAACCCGCACACGACGTTCGGCCGCGGGGGCCCGCACTTCTGCCTCGGCTCGTTTTTGGCCCGCCTGGAGATGAGCATCCTGCTCCAGGAGATCCTGGCCCGAGACGTGCGCTTCGAGCTCACCGGGCCCCCGGTTCGCCTGAGCTCGAACTTCGTCAATGGGTTCAAGTCACTGCCCGTTCGCGCTGTGGCGGCCGGGGCCTGATCGGGCGGCTCGCCGTGGCGCAGAAGATCAGCGCGGCCGTCCTGCACGAATTCGGGCAGCCGCTCGTCGTGGAGGACCTGGAGCTCGACCCGCCCAAGGGCGGCGAGGTGCTGGTCCGTATGGCGGCGAGCGGGGTCTGCCACTCCGACCTTCACGTCGCCGACGGCATCCATCCGACCGAGCTCCCCGTGGTCCTCGGCCACGAGGGAGCCGGCGTGGTGGAAGAGGTCGGCCCCGGCGTCGTCGGCCTCGGCCCGGGCGACCATGTCCTGCTGACCTGGCTGCCCTACTGCGGCCACTGCCGCGAATGTGTTCGCGGGCGGCCGAACCTCTGCGAGAACACCGCCTGGTACGACGCGACGCTGGAGGACGGGACGTGCCGCTTGCACCGCGAGGGGCAGCCGGTGCATCACTACAACACGTCGTCGTTCGCCGAGCGCTCCGTGGTTCCCGCGCGGACCGCCGTGAAGGTCGATTCCGGCCTTCCGCTCACCGAGCTGGCGTTGATGGGCTGCGCGGTGATGACCGGCGTGGGCGCGGTGCTCAACACCGCCCGGGTGCGTCCGGGGGACACCGTGGCGGTCGTCGGGTGCGGGGGCGTCGGCCTCAACGTGGTGCAGGGGGCGCGGATCGCCGGCGCGGCGAAGATCATCGCCGTCGACGTCGTCGTGGACAAACTTGAGCTGGCGCGGGAGCTGGGCGCCACCGCGGTCGTCGACGCGAGCCAGGGCGATCCGGTGACGGCCGTCCGAGAGCTCGTTCCCTCCGGCGTGGACCACGCCTTCGAGGCGCTCGGGCGCCCGGAGACGATCGAGACGGCCATGGCCCTGACCGGGCGCGGCGGGCAGGCGCTGCTGATCGGGATGGCGCCGCCGGACACGCGGGTGGGCCTCGACGCCCTGACCACGACGCTGGAGGAACGGTCCGTGCGCGGGTCCTGGTACGGCTCCTGCGTGCCGCTGCGCGACATCCCCCTGCTCGTCGAGCTCTACCGTGACGGCCGTCTCCGCCTGGAGCCGCTGATCACCACCTGCGGGCTGGACGACGTCAACGACGCGTTCGCACGCATGCGGGCCGGGCAGACGGCCCGCAGCGTCATCGTCTACTGAGCGCGGCCGGGCGACGGTGGGCGGTGGTCCGGGGGTGAGCTTCTTCCCCTGCCGCCGCCGAGCGTCGCTCGCCGTCGCCGCGGGCCCTGACGCGCCGGCGGACCGGGGCGATACCGTATACGGGACTCGGAACACGGCGTGCCGGAGGGAGGACGGGTTTGATGGAGGGCTCGCAGGACTGGGAGACCGCCGAGTACCGCGACGGTGGCCGCTTCGAGGAGGCGGCCGGGTATGTCCGCGCCAAGCGGGTCGGCCCATTCGTGTATGTCGCCGGCACCACCGCGGTCGAGCCGTCGGGCCGGGTGCACCAGCCGGGCGACGCGGCCGCCCAGACCCGCTTCACGCTGCGGCGCATCGATGCGGCGCTGCAGGCCGTGGGCTCTAGCCTACGGGACGTGGTCCGCACCCGGGCCTATCTCGTGGATATGGCGGACGCCGGGGCGTTCGCGCGCGCCCATCGCGAGGCGCTACAGGAGGCGGCCCCGGTCCTGACCGTCGTCGGCGCGCAGCTGGCCACTCCCGGGTTAATGGTGGAGGTGGAGGTCGACGCCATCGTCGGACGCGCAACGGCGTCCAGGTCACACCGATGACAGACCCTCGATCGGACACCGAACGCCGTCCACGTTCCGGGTATCACCGCCTTAGACTCCGTCCATGACCGCCATCCAGCGCATCGATCGCTCGCACTCCCGGCTCGCCGGCGAGGTCTACGATCGGCTCGTCGGCGCGCTCGTCCAAGGGACGGTCAACCCCGGTGACCGCCTGATTCAGGACCGCCTGGCCGAGGAGCTCGACGTGAGCCGCACGCCGGTGCGCGACGCGCTTCTGCGGCTCAAGGAGGAGGGCGTGATTGAGCCCTCGGGACGCCGCGGCTACGTCGTCCGCAGCCTGTCGGAGACCGATGTGCGCGACCTCTACGGGGCGCGGGACGCCGTCGAGGGACACGCTGCTGCGCTTGTCGCCGCGCTCGGGGGCGACGCGCTGGAGCAGTTGCGGACGGCGCTGACCCAGGCCACGGCGCGGAAGCTGCGTTCCAGCCGGGAGTCGTTCGAGGCCAACCGCGCCGTGCATCGGGCGATCGTGCAGACGACCGGCAACGCGTACCTGCTGAACTTCTTCGACGCGATCTGGGGACGGGCGATGAGCGCGCTCGCCTACCGCGACTTCTACGTGCATTCTCCGCACGACAAGTTCGTCGCTGAGCACGAAACGCTGATCGAGGAGATCGCGGCCGGTGACCCCGAGCGCGCGCGCCGCGCCATGATCGAGCACATCGCGTGGGGTCTGGAGCGGACCGTGAAGGGTGGCGCGGCCAAGCGCCCCAACGGCGCGGCGCGAGGCCGTCGCGCGTCCCGAGCGGCCCAGCTCATCTGAATCCATCCCACATCGTGGGCTTGACCGTCGTGCGGCGGCTCAAGGACGCTTGAACCCACTAACGTGTTTCGTGTACCGTATGCGATCACGAAGGAGGAGCGCTGTATGTGTGGCATCGGCGGCCGGACGCTTTATGAACCAGGCACGATCGGCGCCGACCTGACGGCGATGATGGCCGCGCAGCGCCACCGGGGGTGGGACAGCACCGGCTTTGCGCTGTACGGAGAACCGCGTGAGGACACCTACGTCGTGCGGGCGCTGCTGTCGGACCGCGCGCGCCTGGGCGAGGACCTCGAGGCCCTGCTCGGTGTGTCCCGCGAGCACGGCGCCGATTTCACCGAGGACCCGACCTGGGACGAGAGCGGGCACCAGCATGTGCTGGCCCGGCTCGTGGTCTCCGAGCCCGAGCCGTTCTCGGCCTGGGTCGACGCCTGCGACGAGCTGGACCGGGTGGAGCTCCAGTCCGCGGGACGGGCTCTGGAGATCGTCAAGGATGTCGGCGACGCCGAAGAGGTGGCGGCCAAGCACGGGGTGCTGGAGTTCATCGGCACGCATGGCCTCGGTCATGTGCGCCTGGCCACCGAGTCAAACGTCTCCCCGGTCGCCGGCCATCCGTTCTGGGCCCGCCCGTTCCCGGACGTGGCGATCGTGCACAACGGGCAACTGACCAACTACTACACCTGGCGACGTCGTCTGCAGCGCCGCGGGTACCGCTTCACGACCGAGAACGACAGCGAGCTGATCGCGGTTTGGAACTCGGATCGGATGGCGGCGGGCGACTCTCTGGAGGCCTCGCTTCAGCGCAGCCTGAGCGAACTCGACGGCGTGTTCACCTATCTCCTGGCCACCAGCGATGGAATCGCGCTGGCCAAGGATCGCTGGGCGATCAAGCCGGTTGTCGCGGTCCTGGCGCCCGATGGCGTGGCCGTCGCCACTGAGGAGCAGTCGCTGCGGACGCTGTATCGAGACGAAGTCGACGTCGAGGTCCACGACGGTCCGTCGATCGTTCGTGTCTGGCCAGCGGCCGCGCCCGCGGCGGTGGGGATGGCGGTGTGATCCGCGCTGGAGATCGCCCTCTGCGAGAGCTCAACGCCGAGATCCGGGCTGCCGTCGGCGCCGGAAAGCACATCCATGTGACCGAGCCTCTCTCCCGCCACAACCTTGGCGTCGCGCTTCCGGCAGGGGGTGCGGTCACCTTCGACGGGTCGGTCGGGTACTACTGCGGGGGCCTCAACAACGGCGCCACGATCACGGTGACCCGCAACGCGGGCTGGGGCATCGCGGAGGCGATGGCCAGCGGCCACGTGACCGTCGACGGCAACGCCGCGATGAGTGTCGGCGCCTCGATCCGCGGAGGCACGATCCACGTGCGCGGTAACGCCGGCCCGCGCTGCGGTGTGGCCATGAAGGGCGGCATGATCGTGGTCGAGGGGTCGGTCGGCCACGCCTGTGGCTTCATGGCTCACGGGGGCCGGGTGATCTGCCTCGGCGACACGGCCGATGCCGCGGGCGACTCACTGTGGACCGGCGAGATCTGGGTCGCGGGCACGATCCGCGGTCTCGGGGTCGACGCCCGCATCGAGGAGCCGCCGACCGAGGACGTCGCCGAGGTGCAGGAGGTGCTGGCCGGCCTCGGGATCGGTGAACAGGGGCAGGCCTGGAAGCGGATCGTCTCGGCGCAGGCGCTCTGGCACTTCGAGTCAAGGGATGCACGGCAATGGCTGATGATCTGAACGGCCGCGACCGGCCCGTCGACGAAGATCTGGTGGCGTTTGCCGATGGGGCCGAGCCCGATCGTCCCGCCGGGGTGGCCCGTTCCTACACCACCGGCGGCTCCGCGCGATGGACGCCGGCGGCGATCGCCGACGTTCACGCCAAGGCGCAGCTCGGGCGGTATCAGATCCGCGGCTTCTCGACGTTCCAGCGCCAGCTGCCGACCTTCGACGATCTCGTCCTGCAGCCGGCGACGATGACGCGGCTGCCGCTCGAGGGCTACCGCGAGAAATGCGACACCAAGACGGTGCTCGGAGACGGCCTGGGCCTCGTGGAGGAGCCGATCGAGCTCGAGATTCCGATCTACATCGCCTCGATGAGTTTCGGGGCCCTGTCGGCGAGCGCCAAGGCAGCTCTCGGCCGGGGCGCTTCCCGGGCCGGGACGATGACCTGCACCGGCGAGGGGGGAATGCTCGAGGACGAGCGCGCCGAGTCCCAGACGCTGATCTACCAGCTCACCCCGTCGCGCTACATGCTCGACCTCGACCACCTCCGCCGGGCCGACGGAATCGAGGTCGTCGTCGGGCAGGGCGCCAAGCCCGGCACCGGCGGACTGCTGCTCGGCATGAAGGTCTCTGACCGGGTGGCGCGCATGCGCTCGCTTCCGCTCGGCGTGGACCAGCGCGCGACGGTCCGCCACCCCGATTTCCTGGGCGCTGACGATCTGCAGATCAAGATCGAGGAGCTCCGCGAGGCGACTGACTACCGGATCCCGATCTTCATCAAGCTCGGTGCCACGCGCCCCTATTTTGACGTCGCCGTGGCGGCCAAGACCGGCGCTGACGTGATCGTGCTCGACGGCATGGAGGGCGCGACGGGCGCCTCGCCGGAGCTGCTTCTCGACCATACGGGCGTGCCGTTGATCTCGGCGATCCCTGCCGCGCGGCGTGCGCTCGAGGACTGCGGGATGGCCGACAAGGTGAAGCTCGTCGCCTCGGGTGGCATCCGCTCGGGGGTCGACGTCGCCAAGGCGCTGGCCCTCGGCGCCGACTGCGCGATGATCGGCACCGCCGGGCTGATCGGCCTGGGCTGTAATTCCCCCCGCTACATGCAGGACTACGCGGCCCTCGGGACCGCCCCGGGCTCGTGCCATCACTGTCACACGGGTCGCTGTCCGGTGGGGATCACCACCCAGGATCCCGAGCTCGAGGCGCGCATGGACGTCGAGGCCGGGGCGGAGCGAATCCTGCGTCTGCTCACGGCGATGACGATGGAGGCCACGTTGCTCGCCAAGGCGTGCGGGAAATCATCGGTGCACAACCTCGAGCCCGAGGACCTTCGTGCCCTGACGCTCGAGGCCTCCGCTTTCACCGGCGTCTCGCTGGCCGGCATCGACCGGCCGTTCGAGTTCTGAACCCGCGGTGTCACGCACGCCGGCCAGGCCCAGACGATCGCCCGAGACGCGGCGCCCGGCCGGTCGCCGGTTGGTGATCGGCTATTGCGGGCGGTCGGCCGAGCTGTGCGCAACGGCCGGGCGATGCCCGAGGCTGAACCGCGGCTCGATGTCGATCTCCCCGAGCGCAAGGGCGGCAATGTGGTCGCCGACCACGGGACCATGCTTGAACAGGTGTCCGGAGTCGCCGGCCACGAGCACGACGCGTTCGTGCGTGGGGTGACGGTCGATCAGGAAGTGGGTGTCGGCGGTGTTGGAGATCTGTCCCACCTCTTGGCCGACGATCGGCGCGTCGGCCAGGGCGGGAAAGCGATGGGCCAGATAGCGCCGCGTGCGGGCCACCGCCGTCGGGGAGATCAACCGGTCGTCGCGGTCGATGTCGATGGTGATCCCGCGCCAGTTGATCACCGCCTTGAAGCCGAAGCCGCCGGAGGCGGGCATCCCGTAGGCGGGATACCCGTGATCGATCCAGGCTGGGAAGTTGTCGGCGTCATAGCCGGTGGACCCGGGCGGGGGCGCGACCATCATCACGTCCTGTCGGACGATCTCGAGCAGACGGCCCAGGGTGCGGGGAAACAGCCTGCCCATCCAGGCGCCGCATGCGAACACGATCACGCCGCCTTCGATCGGCCGGCCGTCGACGAGCGGGCGCTCGTGCTCGTCGGTGCTGCCCACGCCGCGCTGGAGAATCCCTCCCAGGTCGACAAACCGTCGGGCCGTCGCCTGCGTGGCGCGGCGCGCGTAGACGAATCCGGATTCGGGCTCCCAGAGGCCGAACTGCAGGCCGCGCGGATCGATCAGCGGCAGCCGCAGGCGCAACTCGTCGACGTCGACGGCAAAGCTCGGAACCCCCAGCCGGGCGAGCGTGTCGCGCGAGGCGTCCTCCCACTGGGTGTGTCCGGCCCGCGCGAGCATGACGGCGCCGCTCTGGACGAAGAGTTCCTGGCCGACTTCGGCGCCGAGTTCCAGCCACCGGAGGCGTGCTTCCCGGGCCCAGCGGGTGTACAGCTCATCGGACCCGTGGCTGGCGCGCAGGATGCGGTGATCTCCGGCGGAGGCCGCGCCGGCATGCCCGGGTTCGTGGGCGTCGATGAGCGTGACCTCAAGGCCCCGGCGTCGCAACGCGAGCGCCGCCGAGGCGCCGGCGATGCCCGCTCCGACCACGACCGCGTCGTTCGTCCGGACCATCAACTCCCCTCAGCCGCTCTCTTGCAATCCTCCAGACGACTGTATACGGTACACGAACTTGAGGAGTGCGCGGACGAGAGGGAGGGATGATCGCGACGATCATCACGGGTGGCGTCATGCAGGACCCGGAGTCCCGCTGATGGAGCTCGCGGACGTGCTCGGATCGGTGACGGCCACCGCGAAGACGGAGAGCCTGCTGGGGCACAAGCTTCTGGTCGTGGCGCCTCATGATCCGGCAGGCTCCGGTCCCCGGCCGGCCGAGGTCGCCGTCGACACCGTCGGCGCCGGACCGGGCGATCGCGTGCTGATCGCCCGTGGATCTGCGGCCCGCCAACCGCCTGAGACGCGGGCGGCGGCCACCGACCTGACGATCGTCGCGATCGTCGATGCCGTCGACCTCCCCCACGCGACGTCGATCGCAGACAAGCCAACCAAGACAAGGAGCAGGTGATGGCGGACACTCCGCAGGTAGCGCTCGGGATGATCGAGACTAGAGGTCTGGTTCCGGCCCTCGAGGCCGCCGATGCGATGGTCAAGGCCGCAAACGTCGACCTCGTGGCCACCGAGCGGGCCGGCGGCGGCCTCGTCTCCGTCATCGTGCGAGGCGACGTCGGCGCCGTCAAGGCGGCCACGGACGCCGGCGGTGTGGCCGCCAACAAGGTCGGCGAGGTCCTGTCGATCCATGTCATCGCTCGTCCGCACGCCGATCTCGCCTTGGTCATCCCCGACTCGACCAAGAAGTAGGGCTCCTCGACGCCGGCCACTAGGCACCGATCGCAACGGAGGTGAGGATGACCTCAGCCGGGGAATTCGAGGCGCTGCTCGCCGACCTCAACGATGTCAGGCCGGCTGCCGGTCTCCAGCAACGCGACCCGTTACGACGCATCGCCGTGCTGGGCGCCGGACCGGTGGGCCAGGCCCTGGCCTGCGAGTGCCTGGCGGCCGGCTGCGAGGTGACGCTGCACACGGCCTTCGAGCCTGAGCGCGCGGTGCTCGCCGACTCCCAGGCGGTGACGGTGCGCGGCGAGCATCTCGTCGGCACCTATCGGCTGGCGGAGGGCCCCTCGACGCAGCCGGCGATCGGCCTGAGGACGGGAATCGACGAGGCGGTGGCCGAAGCTGATGCGATCCTGATAGCCACGCCCGCCTTGGCTCACGCCACCTGCGGCGGCCTGGTGGCCGGCCGACTGCGACCCGAACAGCTTCTCGTCCTGGTCCCCGGCCGCTCGTTCGGCGCTGTCGAGGTGGCTCGGTCGCTGCGCCGCTTCGCCGCGACAGCGCTGCCCACCATCGTCGAGCTCGCCGCTTCCCCGTACCGGGTGCAGTCCCCCACCCCCGGCGCGCTCAATATCGTGGCCGTCACCACCGAAGTGCCGGCCGCCGCCCTGCCCAACCGCAGAACTGAGGAGGCGGTGCAGCGGCTTCGCGGGATTCTGCCGATGCTCAGGGCCGCGCGCGGGGTCCTGGAGACAACCTTCAGCGACCTGTCTGGCATCACCGACGTCCCGTTGGCCCTGCTGCGCGAGTCCGCGTTGGTCGCGCGGCAGATCGACGACGAGCGACGCCGAGTCGCCTTCGCCTTTGGCGTGCGCGACCTGCCGCCAGCGCCCCCGGACGAGGACCCCGAGGCCGCTCTCAACGTCGGCGACTCGCGCATCCACGACGCGCTGTGCTGCTCGCTCGTCCCCCTGGTCAGCGCCGGCGTGCTGGCCGGGATCCCGACTCGCACCGCGGCGGCGATCGTCGATCTCGGCTCGGTGCTCGGCGGCCTGGACTACGCGCGTCACGGGCGCACGCTTCCCGGCCTGGGCCTGGACCATCTCGGTCCCGACGAGATCCGGCGCGCGCTGGACGGCAGCGAAGCCTCCCTGCTCGAGCAGGCCCGGGCATGACTATCGCGTTCGCCGACCTCGATTCGATCGCCGAGGCGCGGCGGGCCGCCGACCGGGCCTACGAGGCCTGGCTGACCTTCCGTGGCTGGGACGCCGCGGATGTCGACCGGGTCGTCGAGGCGATGGCGCGGGCGATCGCGCCCGAGGCCGCTCGCCTTGGCGAGCTGGCGGCCCAGGAGACGGGCTATGGCAACGCGACCGACAAGACGCTCAAGAACCTGTTCAACACGATCGCCGTCGCGGACTGGCTGCGCAACGTGCGAACGCTCGGAGTCCTGTGGCGCGACGAGGCGACCAAGGTGGTGGCGATCGGGGAACCGATGGGCGTCGTGGCGGCGCTGATCCCGGTGACCAATCCGACCTCGACCGTCATCTTCAAGACGCTCTCGGCGATCAAGGCCGGAAACGCGATCGTCCACGCACCGCATCCTCGGGGGCGCCACTGCGGCGCCGAGACAGCTCGGATCCTCGCCGACGCGGCCGAGGATGCGGGGGCTCCGGCCGGCCTGATCCAGTGCCTGTCGGGCTCGACCCTGGACGGCACGCGCGAGCTGATGAGCCACCACCGGACCGCAGTGGTGATGGCCACCGGGGGCGCGGCGATGGTACGGACGGCCTACTCCTCGGGCAAGCCAACCCTGGCCGTCGGGCCGGGCAACGTACCCGTCTACGTCGATCGCTCCCGGGAGCGGGATCTCGACGAGGTGGCGGACATGATCCTCTCCAGCAAGTCGTTCGACTACGGCACGGCGTGCGCTGCCGAGCAGGCGCTGATCGCCGATCGCCGGATCGCCGAGCGCCTGAGGCAGGCGGTCCGCGCGCAGGGTGGTCACCTGTGCACGGCCCGGGAGGCGGCCGCGCTGGCTGGCGTCCTCTTCGACCGCAATCTGAACTTCCGGGTGCAGAACGTCGGTCAATCGGCGACCCGCCTGGCCGAGCTGTCGGGATTCGACGTGCCGCCCCGCACCCGGGTACTGCTGGCCGAGCTCGAGAGCGTGGGCCCCACCGCTCCGCTCTCGGCCGAGAAGCTCAATCCGGTTCTCGCCTTCTACGAGGTCGGCGATGCCGAGCTCGGCTTCCAGCGCGCCCTCGAGATCCTCCGCTTTGGGGGTGAGGGCCACACCGCCGTAGTGCACGCGGCCGACTCGAACGTCGTGGCCAGGTTCTCGCGCCTGCCCGCGGGTCGGGTGCTCGTCAACACACCGGCGCTTCACGGCGGGATGGGCTTCTCCTGCGATATCGATCCGAGCTTCATGCTCGGCACGGGCACCTGGTCAGGCTCGATCGTGTCCGACAATGTGACCGCTCTGCACCTGATCAACATCAAGCGCATCGCCTACGAGTCCCGTCCCTGGCGCTCCCTCAGCGACCTCCTGCAGTCCGAGAGTCGCTGATGGACCTCCGCGCGCTCGTGCAGATCGACCGGCTCCAGCCCGAGTTTGCCGCCTACAACGGCGCGACCGTGCAGGGCTCGATCCCGCTGGCCGGAGACACTATCCTGGTCGGGGAGATAGGTCCGGGCAACGAGGTGTTCCGAGTCGTCGACGTCGCCCTGAAGGCGTCCGACGTCCAGGCCACCTCGCAGATCGTCGAGCGCGAATTTGGTTTCTTCATCCTGCGCTCGCCGGCCAACGCGGAGGTTACCGCCGCCCGCGAGGCGATCCTGGCCCATCTGGGGATGAGCCTGGCGGAGCGCCGCAAGCCCAAGGTGGAGTCAAGCCAGATCATCACCTCGGTTGAGCCATACCAGGCGCAGTTGCTGAACAAGTGGCGCAGCGGATCGCTGGTCGTGCCCGGCGAGACGCTGGGGATTCTCGAGTGCGGCCCCGCCGCCTACATCGCCGCGGCGGCCAACGAGGCCGAGAAGGTGGCCTCGATCAAGATCGTGGAGGTGCGCACCGTCGGGCGCTTCGGCCGGATGTTCATCTCGGGCTCCGAGGCCGACGTGCGGATGGCGATCGAGACCGCCTCCGCCGGCCTGGAGGCCTTGGAGGGGCGCTGATGAGCGTCGTCGGCGAGGAGCACGTCCGTGAGGCGTTCCGCCGCGGCGAGCGCAAGCTCGCGGTCTCCAACGAGGACATCGCCACCCCGCAGGCGCTCGATGCGGCCGAGCGGCTGGGCGTGCAGATCGTCCGCGGGCCGCTGGAGAAGCCCGCTCCGATGGGCGCCGATCCGGGGCGGGCGATCCGGCGCAGCCTGTACCGCCGGGGCGCGCGCTGGGTCGCTCCGGACACGCCCCGCGGCCTGACCCCGACTCGCTTCGCGCGACTGGGCTTCATCGGGGTCGGCGGCCTGGGCGCGACCACCGCGCACTTGGCGGCGATCAGCGGGATGGCGGACGAGATCTGCCTGATGGACATCGTGCCCGGCCGCGCGGCGTCGATCGCGCTGGACATCGAGCACGCCTCCGGAATCACCGGCTCGCCCACCCGCGCGCGGGGCGGCACCACCCTAGACCTCGTTAGCGCCTGCGACGCGATCGTCATCACGGCAGGACGACCCCGTACTCCGGGAATGGACCGCACGGCGCTGTGTGAGCTCAACGGACCGGTGGTCAGGGGCGCGGCCGAGGCGATCGCCCAGTACGCACCGGATGCGGTCACGATCGTCGTCACCGATCCGCTTGACGAGATGACCTACGAGCTCTGGCGCACCACCGGGCAGCCCGCCGAGCGAGTGATCGGGATGGCCGCCACGCTCGACTCCAGCCGCTGGCGCAATGCGATCGCCGCGGCGGCCGGTGTACCGCCGCGGGACGTGCAGGCGATCACCCTCGGCAGTCACGGGGAAGAGCTGGTCCCGGTCGTCTCCGCGGCAACGGTCCGCGGGCGGTCCCTGATCGACGTCCTGCCCCAGGACCGCATCGAGTCCTGCGTCCGCGAGACCGTCGGCGGCGGTGCCGCCGTGGTCGGGCTGCGACGGACCGGTTCGGCCACGATCGCCCCCGCGCACGCGACCATAGAGTTGCTCGAGGCGATCCGCGGCGCACAGGCCGGCTGGGTCCCGGTCTCCGCATATGTGCAGGGCGAATACGGAGTAGAGGACCTGTTCATCGGCGTGCCCGCCGTCCTGGGACGCAGCGGGGTGTTGGAGATCGTCGAGCTGAAGCTTTCCGAGCCAGAACGCTCGGCGCTGGCGGCCGCCGCGGCGGCGATCCGCGGGCGCCTCGACGGCGCCCGGGCGCGAGGGAGGTCGCCTGAGGCATGAGGCTGTATGCGCTGCACTGCGGCGGCGATCTCATGGACTGGGCGGCCTTCGATCCGTTCGACGAGCGGGTCGGGACCAAGGTCTACAACCCGTACTTCATGTACGTGGTCACGCACCCGCGCGGCAACGTTCTGTTCGACACCGGCGTGCACCCCCAGATGGGCACCGACCCGGAGGCGAGGCTCGGGCCGGCCGCGGCGTCTTTCGAGGCCCGGGTGACGCCCGAGGACCACATCGAGGCGCGCCTGGGCAGGATCGGCCTGCGGCCCAGCGATATCGACATCGTCGTCCAGTCCCATCTGCACTTCGACCATGCCGGGGGGCTCGAGTGGCTGACTCACGCGCCGATCCTCATTCAGCGCGAAGAGCTGAGCTTCGCCATGTACCCGCCCGTGTACCAACGGTCGATCTACGTGGCCGCCGACTTTCGCCATGACCTTGACTGGCACCCGCTGGAGGGCGATCACGACGTCTTCGGCGACGGGCGCCTGCTCACGCTGAGCACCCCCGGGCACAGCCGGGGTCACCAGTCGCTGATCGTGCATCTGGACAGCGGGCAGACGGTGATCCTGCTCGCCGACGCCGCTTACACGCTCGCCAAGATGCGCGAGCGGGCGATCCCGGGCGTGGTGTGGAGCCCCGACGCGATCGTGTCCAGCTGGGAGCGGATCGAGGCGCTGGAGCGCGCCCACGACGCGCTGCTGATCGCCACCCACGACCTCGACTTCCGTGAGCGGGTGAAGCTCGCCCCGGAGGTGTGGTACAAGTGACCTCGGGGGGCGTCTCTGACAAACAACGCGTGCTTGCCCTCACGCGTCGGCACGTCGCCCCGCACCGGGTGGATGTCTGGGAGGCGTTCGGCACCCAGCTCGTGATCGGCCGCCGCGAGGGTTACCGGCTGTGGGATCTCGACGGCCGTGAGCTGATCGACCTGCATCTCAACGGAGGTACGTTCAACCTGGGCCACCGCAACCCCGAGGTCGTGGAGGCGATGGTCACCGCAGCCTCCACACTCGACGTCGGAAACCATCACTTCGCCAGCCCTGCGCGGGCCGAGCTCGCCGCCCGGCTTGCCGAGCTGACTCCTGGTGAGCTCGCCTACACGGTGTTTGCCTCCGGCGGCAGCGAGGCGATTGACGTGGCTATCAAGTCGGCCCGACGGTCGACCGGACGGCGGCGGATCGTCACGCTGGCCGCGGGGTATCACGGTCGCACGGGTCTCTCGGGGGCGGCCGGCGCTGATGCCGGCGCGGCGTACTTCCTGTCTGACCTGCCCGACGAGTTCACGAAGGTGCCGTTCGCAGACGTGGACGCGATCGCCGCCGAGTTGACCCGGGGCGACGTGGCCGCGGTGCTCCTCGAGACGGTGCCGGCCACGTATGGCTTCCCGGTGCCGCCGGCGGGCTATCTCCCGGCGGTCAAGGCGCTCTGTGAGGAGCACGACGCCCTCTACATCGCCGATGAGGTGCAGACCGGTCTCGGTCGCACCGGCCGGATGTGGGGGGTGGAAACGTTCGGGGTGCAACCCGACATCCTGGTCTGCGGAAAGGGGCTGTCCGGCGGCATGTATCCGATCGCGGCGACGGTCTTGACTCCGCGGGCCGGGCAATGGCTGAACGAGAACGGATGGGGCCACGTCTCCACGTTCGGCGGCGCGGAGATCGGCTGCCGCGTAGCCGAGCGTGTGCTGGAGATCACCGCCCGGCCGGCGGTGCGCGAGCGTGTCGCGCAGTTGATCGAGCGCGTCGGCGCGGGGTTGGCTGAGCTGCGCAACCGCCAGCCGTACCTGGCCGAGGTCCGCCAGAGCGGTTTGGTCATCGGCCTTCGCGTTGATCACCCCGACGGAGGGATCTACCTGCAGCAGGAGCTGTACGAGCTCGGCGTGTGGGCCATCGCCTCCGGGTTTGACCAGTCGGTCCTGCAGTTCAAGCCCGGCCTGCTGCTCGACGATGCGCTCACCGACTCGGTGCTCGAGCGCCTCGAGTTGGCGCTGCGGCGAGCCAAGGAGGTGGACCGGGCCGTCCCGAGTCGGCACATCGGGGCCAAGCCGTCGCCGCGATGAGCGCGAGCGGCGCCGACCACGGTGACGGCCCAGCGCCCGAGGACCCGCTGCCGGCCGCTTTGGTTGCCGACGCGCTGGCGCGATTCGGCTTGGGGGGACCGGCGAAGGTGGAGTTTCTGCGCCACGGTGAGAACACGACGTATGCGGTCACGGGCACCGACGGCCGGCGCTACGCGCTGCGCGTCCACCGGCTGGGTTACCAAACTGAACCGGCGATCCGCTCCGAGCTGGCCTGGATGGAGAACCTGTGCCGCAGCGGGATACGGACTCCGATTGCCGTGCCCGGAGTCGACGGCGATCCGGTCCAGACGGCCACGGATCCGGCCGGCTGGTCGCGGACGGCGGTGCTGTTTGGATGGATCGATGCCGTGCCACTCAGCACGGTTCGGGAGGCTGAGCCCTGGGAGAGGCTGGGGGAACTGATGGCGCGCGTACACGCGCACGCGCGCGCGTGGAGGCCCCCCACCTGGTTCACGCGCCCGGCCTGGGACGCGCAAGCTTTGGTCGGGGACGAGCCACGGTGGGGGCCGCCCGACCCCGAGCGCCGATTTGGAGCCGGAGACTGCGCGGCGCTGGAAGCGTGCCGGGCCGAAGTTCGCGCTCGGCTCGCCGCGATCGGCACCGGACCCGATCGGTTCGGTCTGATCCACGGCGACCTCGGGTTCGAGAACGTCCTCGTGACCGAGGACGGCACCGTGGTGATCATCGACTTCGATGACAGCGGGAACAGCTGGTACCTGCACGATTTCGCGGTCGCCTTGTATCCTCACGAGGGGAGTAGCGGCCTGCGCGATCGCCGCCAGGCGCTCGTCGACGGCTACCGTCGGGCGAGCCCGCTCCCTGACGACCTGCTCGCCGAACTGCCCACCTTTCTGATGGCGCGCCGGATTCAGACTTTGGGCTGGGTATTCAGCCGCCCGGAGACCGCCCATGCGCAACGGCAGGCAGGACGCCGCCTGGCCAGCACCCCAAAGGCCGCACTCGACTTCCTGGCGTGGGCGCGTGACAACCCGCCATAACCGCATAATGTATGCACCCCTGTGCCATGCCCCGTCCGAGCACGATGAGCGTTCCGCGGACACTGCGCCCGTTCGCCGCGCCGACCCGAGCGGCCGGCGATTTCCTGGATGTGGTCCGGGCCGAGGGGTGCCGGCTATGGGACAGCGAGGGGCGAACGTACCTGGACGCCACCGCATCGCTGCGGTACTGCGCCGCCGGGCACGGCCGCCGGGAGATCATCGACGCCGTCTACGCGCAGATGGGGGAGTTGGACGCCTACCACACGTTCGGCCGCTTCACCCATTCCGGCCGCCCAGCGGCTGGCGGACGCCCTGCTCGACCTCGAGCCCATTGCCGGCGCCCGCGTGCTGTTCACTAACAGCGGGTCGGAGGCGATCGACAGCGCGCTCAAGCTGGCCCGCGCCGGGCACCGCGCCAACGGCGAGGCCGGGCGGACGATCTTCCTCAGCCGCCATCACGGCTACCACGGTGTGATGATCGGCGGCACCTCGGTCGGCGGCCTGCCCTCCAATCGGGCGCCGTTCGGGCCGTTGCTCCCCGAACCCCAATCAGGTCCCGCACGACAACCTGCAGGCGATGCGCGACGCCGTCGCCTATCACGGCCCGGAGCGGATCGCGGCCATCCTCGCCGAGCCGGTGATCGGGGCCGGTGGGGTGTTTCCGCCGGCCGACGGCTATCTGGAGGGGCTCAGGGACCTGTGCGAGCAGAGCGGCGCGCTGCTGATCTTCGACGAGGTGATCACCGGGTTCGGGCGCCGGGGCTCGTGGTTCGGCAGCCACCACTACGGCGTGGCCCCGGACATGCTCGCCTTCGCCAAGGGGGGACCAGTGGATACCTGCCGCTCGGGGGCGCCGTCGTCGGGGCACGCCTGAGGACATGGCTCGAGGACGACGACGCGTACCTGCTGACGCATGGGGGCACGTACGCCGGTCACCCCGCGTGCTGCGCGGCCGGGCTAGCCAACCTCGAAATCCTCCGGCGCGAGCGGTTGCCCGAGCGCGCCCGGACAGCGGGACTGCGGCTGCGCGACGGCCTCGACCGGCTGAGCGGCCACGAGGGGGTGGCCGGGTTCCGCGGCGAGGGGCTGATGCAGGCGGTCGCGCTCGAGCCACCGGTGATCGCCGGCGCGGTGGTCGAGGCGCTCCTTGAGCGCGGTGTCATCGCGCGGGCGCTGCCGTACGCCAACGCCGTCGGCTTCTCGCCGCCGCTAGTCATCGCCGACGCCGAGATCGGCGAGCTGGTCGAGGCCCTGGGCGGAGCGCTTGGCGAAGTCGGCGCCGCGAGCTGAGGATGGAAGTCGCCGTCCATCCCCGGCCCGCGTGGATGCCGCCCCCCTGGCCATCGCCAGCGTCGGCGACCAGGTTTACTCGGCGATCCGGGACCGGATCATTCAGGGTTCGCTTCGGCGTGGCGCCCGCATCCATCAGGAGGAGCCGGCCGGGGAGCTGGGCGTCTCAAGGACCCCGCTGCGCGAGGCTCTGCGCCGCCTGGCCGCCGAAGGACTGGTGGAGATGCGCACCAGCCGCAGCTTCGACGCCAATCGGGAATTTCATATCGCCCTCGTGCAGGCATCGGGCAACGGGTTCCTGCTCCAGTTCGTGCAGCGCCTCTGGGTGGCCCGGATCGGCGAGGTGATCTACGAGCGCCAGAGCGAGACGCCGGAACGCATGTGCCCCGATGCCGAGGAACACGAGCACATCCTGAGCGCGATCGAGTCCGGCGACAGTCGCCGCGCGGAGTCACTCACCCGCCGGCACCTGGCCGAAGCGATGCAGCGCTCCACCGACCTCCTGCGACGCTGAGCGAGCGTCTCGGCCCCTGCGCTGGACCGGGCGCGGCTGTTCGATCAATGGCTCACGTCTGTCGTCAAGTAGCCGCCGCCCTGGTCTCGGGAGGAGCCGCCGCCGTCGGCGCTCACCAGGCTACAGATGCGATGTCAGCTCGGCGACGATCTCCGCGGCCGGCTGCGTGAGCCTGGCCAGCGCGACGCTCTGTCCGGCCCACAGTGAGAGCGCTTCCACGTCGCCGGTGCTGCCCTTCAGGGCCAGCGCGGAGGAGTAGCGGACCAGCGGCTCGCCGGAGCCCAGATGCGCGACCGCCTCGCCCTCTCCCGGACGATCGCCCGGCGACGGCCGACCGGCGATCTCCCATGCCTCGGCGGTCGAGTTGCGCAGCGCACGGTGAGGGGCGTCTGGCCAGCCGACGTCATACAGGTTCGCGTACCACTCCGGGTCGGTCTCCGCCGCGGCGATCAAGCGGCGCCGGTACTCGGCGTGCACCGGTGCCTCGTCAGCGAGCAGGAACCGAGTGCCGAGCCATGCCGCCTGCGCCCCGAGAGCCAGCACGGCCGCGACTCCGCGGGCGTCGCCGATCCCGCCGGCGGCGATGACCGGCACCGGCGCGACGGCATCGACGACCGCCGGAACCAGTGGTAGGGTCGCGACCTGGCCGAGCACGTGCCCTCCGGCCTCCCATCCTTGCGCCACGATCACGTCGACGCCGCACGCGGCCGCCCGTCGTGCCTCGTCGGCGCTGCCGACCGTGTGCATGGCCAGCGCGCCGGCGTCATGCGTGCGCTCGACGTAGGGCCCGGGGTCACCCCAGGTGAGCGAGACGATCTTCAGCCCCGCCTCGAGCGCCTGGTCGAGGCGGTGGTGCTGATCCCACGCGAGGACCAGGTTGCCCCCGAAGGGACGGCCCGTAAGGGCGGCCGTCTCGCGGACCACGCCGGCGACGTCGGCCACCCAGGTCAGCGCCACGGTTCCCAGGGCGCCCGCCTTGCCGACCGCAGCGGCGAGCGCGGGAACGGCGGCCGATCCCATCGGTGCCTGGACAATCGGTCGCTCGATCCCGAGCAGATCACAGACCGGCGTCCGCATACACCACAACCTACCGCGTCTGCCGCCGCCGCGGATCGGCCGGTTGATCACGACCGACCGGGTTGGCAGTATCGACGGCGGATGCGCACCACGTTCTACGCGACCATGGGCAGGCTCGTCGGCGAGCTCCTGCTGACCGGCTCGGCTGATGGCCTGACCGGTGTGTACCTACCCGGCGAGGGTCTCAAGCCCGAGCCGCGGTCCGGGCCGTCGGCGGCGCCAACGGCCGCAATCCGATCTGCATCATCGTTCCCTGCCACCGCGTCGTCGGGGTCAACGGCTCACTCACCGGCTACAGCGCCGGCGTCGACTCCAAGCGCTGGCTGCTCGACTTCGAGCGGGCCACGGCGAAGCACCGTGGCGACGGGAGCTCGCGGGCGCGGCCGGGGCCGCCGCCGGCGTCTGACCACGGCGCCCTTAGCACAGGCCCATGAACGTGCCCGCGTCGGCCAGCACGTCGCGGAGCAGGCGGGTCATCTCATCGAGCTGCTCGGCGGTGCTTATCAGCGGTGGTGCGATCTGCAGCACCGGGTCACCGCGGTCATCGGGACGGGCGATCAGTCCAGCCTCCCTGAGCCGGATGGGCAAGAAGCCCCGCAGCAGCCGCTCGCGCTGATCGGCATCGAAGCGGGCCTCCGGCGATCCGGCGGCGAGCTCGAAGGCCCAGAAGAACCCGGCCCCGCGCACGTCGACGACGATCGGAAGGTCCAGCAACTCCTTGTCCAGGCGCTGTTTGAGCCACGGCTCGAGTGCCCGGACGTTGTTGAGGATCCCGTCGCGTTCGAAGATGTCCAGGTTGCGCAGAGCCACCGCGCAGGCCACCGGATGACCGCCGAAGGTGATCCCGTGCAGCAGCGTGCTCTTGTCCTCGTACAGCGGCTCAGCGACCTGATCGGAAACCAGGACCGCGCCCATGGGCATGTACGCCGAGGTCAGTCCCTTGGCAACCGTGATCAGGTCCGGCCTGGCATCGTAGCGCTCGGAGGCGAACCACTCGCCGATCCGGCCGAACGCGCAGATCACCTCGTCGGCGATCAGGAGTATGCCGTGGCGGTCGCAGATCTGCCGAAGCCCCGTCCAGTAGCCGGCCGGCGCCGTCAGGCAGCCGCCGGCGTTCTGAACCGGTTCGGCGATGATCGCCGCAACCGTGTCCGAGCCCTCCTCGGCGATCGCGTCCTCGATCTCGGCTAACAGGCGCCGGCTCAGCTCCTCGCCCGAAAGGCCGTCGACGGGGCGGAACTGGTTGGTCCAGCTGACGTGGCGCACCGGGATCGCCGGGGGACCGAAGGTCTCCTTGAGGTTCGGGACGCCGGTGAACGAGAGCGCGCCGAGGGTGACGCCGTGATAGGCCCGGTCACGAGCAATTGCCTTGCACCGTTGCGGCTCTCCGCGAGCGACGTGGTACTGGCGGACGAGCTTCCAGGCCGCCTCCACCGACTCCGAGCCGCCCGAGGTGAAGAAGGCGCGGTTGATGTCGCCGGGGGCGATTTCCGCCAGGCGCCGCGCCAACTCGATCGAACCTGGATGGGCGACGCCCCAATTGGTGCCGAAGGCGAGCTTGGTCAGCTGCGCGCTGGCCGCGGTGGCCATCTCCTCGCCGTACGAATAGCCGATCTGAGCGCAGAACAGGCTCGAGAGCGAGTCGAAATGACGCTTGCCATCGACGTCGAAAACGTACGGGCCTTCACCGCGCTCGAGGACCAGCAGGTTCTCGTCGCGCGGGCCCAGGCCGCCGTTGCGGGCAAAGTGCAGCAGCAGGTGCTCGCGAGCGGTTTCGCGCAGTTCGGCCGGGTCAACGTCGGTAGTCACTGCCATGGTGGTCACCTCCGGTTGGAACGAAGCTGACTCGTGAACGTCAGCCCGCACGCTCATAGTGTTTCAGCGCTGACCGGAGCCGCTCGTCCGAAAGCCCGTAGGCAGTCACGCCATCACGGCCAACCATCGTGTCGGCGGCCAGGATCGCATTGACGATCGCCTCCTCTGTGCACTCAACGACCGCGTCGAACAGCCCGGTGATATAGGTGTCAGAGAGCATCTGGAGCGCCAGCGTCACCGGCGCGCCCTCATCGGGTTCGCGTGCGTTGGTGGCTCGGTTGCCGGTCGCGAAACAGAAGAACAGGTCGCCGCTGGAGTGCTCGCCGACGCCGCCGGTGCGCGCGACGCCGAGGCCCGCGCGCTGGGCCAGCCGGGTGCACTGCATCGGCAGCAGCGGCGCGTCGGTGGCGATCAGCACGATGATCGATCCCGCCGCCGGGCTCGGGTCGCCGGGGGTTGGGATCACTTCGGGACCTATTTCCCTGCCCACTGGCGCGCCATTGACGGCGAAGCGCTCGCGCCGGCCATAGTTGGCCTGCACGAGCACGCCGACCGTGTAGCCGCCCTCCTGCTCCGGCCGTACGCGCGAGGCGGTGCCGATCCCGCCCTTGAAGCCGTGGCAGATCATCCCGGTGCCGCTGCCGACACCGCCCTCGGGCACCGGCCCGTCGCCGGCCGCGGCGATTGCCGCCTGAACGTGCTCGGGCATGACGTGGAAGCCGTTAATGTCGTTGAGCATCCCGTCCCAGGTCTCGCCCACCACCGGCAGACTCCAGCAGTAGCCGGTGTTGGGTCCCCGTTCCGCGAGTTCGTGGGCGATCAGCGCGTCGCGGACAACCCCGACGCTGTGGGTGTTGGTCAGGCCGATCGGGCTCATGAGCATCCCGGACTCGCGGACCCACTCCAGCCCGGTCAGCTCGCCGTTGCCGTTGAGGCGATGGCAGCCGGCGAACAGCGGCTCGCGCCAGGGAGCGCCGGGGGGGAGGATCACCGTGACCCCGGTACGGACCGGGCCCTGCCCCACGCGCAACGGACCGTCGCCCTCGATCAGCGTGGTGTGGCCCACCCGTACGCCCGGGACGTCGGTGATCGCGTTCAGCAGTCCCGGCGTTCCCTGGCCAATGGTGATGCCGGCGTCACGCGCGCGCATGCCTGTACCGTAACTCCGGCGCGCTCAGTCCGCACGAGGTTCTTCGGCGAGCTGCAGAAAGCGCCGGCAGAGCTCGCGGCCGTCCTGGTTGGCCTGCTGCATCCGCTCGGCCACGGCGACGGCGTGTTGCGCCAGGTCAAGGTCGACGGGAACCCCATCCACCGCCGGGATGGCAAGCTGGGCCCACATCAGCGCGGACTCACTTGTCACCTCGGGATGCCACTGCAGGCCCCAGGCCCGGCGTCCGACACGAAACGCCTGCAGGCACACGGGGCTGCTGGCCAGGGCAACACCATCCGGTGGCAGTCCGAACGAGTACGAGTGCCATTGGTACACGGGCAACGTCCGCGGCAGAGCAGCGAACAGCGGGTCCTGCTGGCCGGCGTCGGTCAGCTCAACCTCATCGAAGCCCGCCTCCGCCCGGGGCGCGGGGCCGACGGTGCCGCCGGCGGCGCGGGCCAGCAGCTGGCCGCCCAGGCACACCCCCAGGGTCGGGACCCCGCGTTGGAGGCTCTGCTGCAGGACATCGAGCGCCGTCCGGATCCACGGGTGGCGCTGATCCTCGTCGGCCTGCATCCCCCCGCCGAACGAGATCACTGCGTCGTAGTCGGCCAGAGGCCGGGGCAGCGGCGCCTCGCTCGGCTGCCACTCGTCGAATTGATGGCCGGCGGCGATCGTCTCGTCGCCGAACACCCCGGCGTCGCAGAGATCGTGATTAATGGCGGCGAGGACCCTCATTGGCGACCACAATATCGCCGTGTGTTTTATTTGAAAATGGTCTTGTCAATTAAAGACCCAAAATGGTACGCTGCGCCGCGCGCGCTCCGTTATGTACGACTACGGGTTCTTCTCCTACGACTCCAAGGCGGACTTTCTCCGTAAGTCCGAGAAGTTCTGGAACCCCGACAAGACTCGCTTCTGGCAGGAGGCCGGGATCGATTTGGTCATCGACCGGCGTGAGGGGTATCTGTTCTGGGACATGGCGGGCCGCCGCTTGATCGACCTGCATCTCAACGGCGGCACCTACAACCTGGGCCACCGCAACCCCGAGATGATCGCCACGCTCGAGCAGGCGATGGGGCGCTTTGATATCGGCAATCACCATTTTCCGGCCCTGGCGCGGACCGCGCTGGCCGAGGCGCTGGTGGCCACCTGTCCACCGAACATGCGTCGGGTCGTGTACGGCTCCGGCGGGGGCGAGGCCACGGACATCGCGATCAAGACAGCGCGCCACACGCGCCAGCGGCGCCGAATCGTCTCGATCCGCAAGGGCTACCACGGGCATACGGGCCTGGCTCTTGCGACCGGCGATGACCGTTTCTCGACCCTGTTCTTGTCCGATCGGCCCGAAGAGTTCACCCAGGTCGAGTTTAACGACCTCGACGCGATGGCGGACGCGCTGCGCGCCAATGACGTCGCCGCGGTGATCATCGAGACGATTCCGGCGACGTACGGGTTTCCGCTGCCCGAGCCGGGCTATCTGCAGGCGGTCAAGGGTCTGTGCGAACGGTACGGCGCGCTCTATATCGCCGACGAGGTGCAGACCGGGCTGATGCGCACCGGCGAGATGTGGGCTGTCGCCAAGGCCGGCATCGAGCCCGACATCATGGTCGTCGGCAAAGGCATCACCGGCGGGATGTACCCGATCGCCTGCACGGTCTTGTCCGAGGAGTGCTCGGGATGGCTTAAGGAGGACGGCTTCGGCCACATCTCCACCGGGGGCGGAGCCGAACTCGGATGCATTGTGGCGCTGAAGGTGCTCGAGATCTGCGGCCGCCCGGAGGTGCGCTCGATGGTGCACTACATCGCCGATCGCTTCCGGCGCGGGCTACGAGCGATCCAGGAGCTGTATCCGGACTGGCTGGTGGGGATCCGGCAGGACGGGGTCGTCATGGGGCTCGAGTTCGATCACCCGGAGGGGGCCAAGATCGTGATGCGCCAGCTGTACGAGCACGGCGTCTGGGCGATCTTCTCCACGCTCGACCCACGTGTCCTGCAGTTCAAGCCCGGCATCCTGCTCGGTCCCGCGCTGGTCGACGAGATCCTCGACCGCACCGTCGTCGCGATCGAACTGGCGCTCGGCGAGGTCCGGGGCGGCTCGCGGCGACCGGCGACGGTGGTGAGCGCATGAGCGCGGGGGAGGGAGGGCTGGTGGACGCCCGGGGCGCCGAGACGCCCGGAGCGCCACGGGCGCGGATGATGCTGCAGCGGGCGCGGTGGGCGGCCAGTGCCTTTGCTCTTTTCGATCGCGATCAAACATGGAAAATAGTTCAGGCGGTTGCTGAGCAGGCGTTCCATAACGCAGAAAGGTTCGCTCAGGAGGCGGTGGAAGAGACGGGTATGGGCGTCGTCGAGCACAAGCGGCGCAAGAACGAGGCGTGTTCCCGGGGCCTGGTGGAGCGCTACGCGCGCAACGACTACGCCGGGGTACGGATCGACTCCGAGCGCAAGCTGGTCGAGGTGCCCAAGCCGGCCGGTGTGATCCTGGCCCTGACACCGTCGACCAACCCGATCGCCACCGTCTACTTCAAGGTGCTGCTGGCCCTGATGACCCGCAACGCGATTGTGGTTTCCCCCCATCCAATGGCCAAGCGGGTGTCGGTCGACGCAGTGGCGATGATGGCGCAAGCTGCGGTCGCCGCGGGCGCTCCGGACGGCTGTATACAGGTGGTCGAGGAGCCGACGATCCCGCTGATCGAGGCGCTGATGGGCGATCCCGGTACCGACGTGATCGTGGCGACCGGTGGCAACGCCGTGGTGCGGGCTGCTTATCGATCCGGGAATCCGTCCCTCGGGGTCGGCCCCGGGAACGTACCGGCGCTCGTCGACTCCAGCGCCGATGTCAGCCGCGCGGCACGGTGTCTGGTCGAGTCCAAGGCGTTCGACAACTCGATCCTGTGCACGAACGAGTCGACCGTTATCGCCGAGGAGCGGATCTCCGATCAGCTGGTCTCGGAGCTGCTCGGTGCGGGGGCGGCGGTGCTGGACGCCGAGGCGACCGATCGGATCCGGGCGGCCTGCTATCCGGATGGGCGGATCGAGACGGACTTGGCGGGTAAGGATGCCGTGGCCCTCGCCCATGCGGCTGGGATCAGGGTGCCTCCAAGCACCCGGGTCATCGTCGCTCCGTTCCCGATGGTCGTGCCCGAGGAGCCGCTCGCGCACGAGAAGCTGTTCCCGCTGCTCGGCATGGTCCGAGTGCCGGATGCGCAGCGAGGGATCGACGCCGCCTGCGCCCTGCTGCGGATCGGGGGCGCCGGCCATTCGGCGGTGATCCATTCCGACAGTCCGGCCACGATTCTCGCCTTCAGCACTGCGGTGCGCGTTCTGCGCGTCACCGTCAACGCCCCCGGGAGCACCGGGTCGGCGGGCTTGGACACGCACCTGCCGCTGACGATGACCGTCGGCACGGGCTTCTTCGGCCGCTCGTCGCTGACCGAGAGCCTGCAGCCCGATCATCTCGTGCAGTGGACGCGGATTGCCTTCGCCGCCGATCCCAGCATGCCTTTCGGTGACTTCACCGGACTCCAGCCCTGGTCGGCGCTCCCGCGTACCGACCCGATGACGGCCCCCGAACCGGTGGCCGTAGCTCAACACGGCGATGGAGGGCTGTCAAGTGACGAGCTGCGCCGTTTAATCCTGGCGGAGCTGCGCGAATTGGTGCGCGGATAGCCATGGCCGAGCTTCGATCAGCGATCTTCATCGATCAGCTCCAGCCGCAGACGATGTGCTACCTGGGAACCTGGGTCCGCGGCCGGCTGCCGCGCACGCGAATGGCGGCGGGGGTGATCGAGATCGCGCCTGGACTCGACATCGAGCCGCTCACCGACGTTGTGCTCAAGCACACCGAGGCGCAGGCGGGCATTCTGGTCGTCGAGCGCCAGTTTGGGTATCTGGAGTTCCACTCGCGCTCGACCTCGGCCGTGGAATCGGCCATTCAGGCGGTGCTCGATTCACTCGGCGCAGTCCCGTCGGACGCCACGCCGCCCACCATTCTGGCCGCCAAGCTGGTCTCGCGGCTTGACCAGCAGCACGCTTTCCTGATCAACCGCAACAAGCTCGGCTCGATGGTGCTCGCCGGCGAGTCGCTGTTCGTGCTCGAGATGCAGCCGGCCTCCTACGCGATCCTCGCCGCCAACGAGGCCGAGAAGACCGCTCGGATCAAGGTTGTCGACTACCGGATGATCGGTGCGACGGGTCGGGTGTACCTGAGCGGCGCTGAGGCGGACGTGCGGACGGCCGCCGAGGCGGCGACTGCCGCTCTCGAGGACCGGCGATGAGCGGTCCGGAGCGCGACGACGCGATGCGTGAAATGGTCCGTGAGGTCCTGCGCGAACTGGTGCCGGGGATGCTCCGGGGGGAGGTCGCCTCCGGCGGCCCGCACCGTGCTGGCGTCCCGGAGCCCGGCGACGATCAGGCGGTCGCGCCGCGGGTGCCCGCGCTGCCCGTGGCGGCCGTGCTTCGTCCCTCCACGTGGGATCGTCCCGCCGCCCCGGGGGAGATCATCGGCCGCTCCACGCCGGCGCCGGCGCCGGTAACGGCGGTCGTGACCAGCACATCCCGTGAGGACCCCCCGCCGGTCGTGCCGGGCCCTTCCCAGCCGGTTATCCCGGAGCCCGGTTCGGCGCCGGAGAAGCGCAGCAGCGATGCCCGCGTCGACGTTGTGGCGATTGATACCGACGAGGACCTGGAGGGGTTCGTCACCCACTTGCTGAGCCGCCTCGAAAACCCGCGGGAGCGCCGGGCGATCCGCACCGGTCGGCTGCGGTTCGCGTTGCGCCATTCGCCCGCCTCGGCAGCCTCGCGCGCCTCGGACGGCAGGGGCTCGCGAGCTCCCGTGACCCGGGTCGAGAAGGGCGCCGTAACCGAACGGGCGATCCATGCCGCGGCCGAGGCTGGGACACGGCTCGTGCTGGCACCCGGGGCTGTACTGACGCCCCTGGCCCGCGACCAGGCCAAGGCGCGCGGGGTCGAGATCGAAAGGGAGCGCAGATGCTGAAGGCGACTGTGACCGGGCCGGTGTGGGCGAGCCGACGTATCGAGGGAATTCCGCGCGGCGCGTTCCTGGAGGTGGCGCCCGATGGTGGCTCGCCGCTGGTTGCCTTCGACGTGCTCGGCAGCGGCCTCGGCGAACGGGTCCTGATTGCCACCGGTTCGGTCGCCTCGGCCTGGCTGTCCACCGAGTACGCCCCGATCGACGCGCTGATCATCGGCTCGCTCGACCGCTCCTCCGAGAACTTCGAGGCCGATGCAACCACCACACCGAGCAAGGAGACATTGACATGAACGAAGCACTCGGCATGATCGAGACGAAGGGGTACGTGGCCGCGCTGGCCGCGGCCGACGCGATGGTCAAGGCCGCCAACGTGACCATCGTGTCCCGGCAGGAGGTCGGGGACGGGTTGGTGGCTGTGGTCGTGCTCGGAGACGTTGGCGCGGTCAAAGCGGCGACCGAGGCCGGATCGGAAACCGCATCGACCGTCGGCGAACTGATCTCCGCCTACGTGATCCCTCGGCCACATCCCGAGTTGGATACGCATTTCAGCGTCAAGGACTGAACCGATCGGGTGTCCGTTTCAGTCCAGACACCGGTCGAGCTCCGCGTCTACCTGCCGATCCCGGACCTGGCGCCGCAGTTCGCCGCTTATCTGGGTACGCCCACCCGTGCCCGTGGTTACCCGCCGATGGAGGGTGACCACGCACTGATCGTCGAAGTCGCGCCGGCCCTGGCGATCGAGCGCATCATCGATCTCGCGCTGAAGGCGGTGCCCGAGGTCGAGCCCGGAATCCACTACGTGGAGCGCCAGTTCGGTGTGCTCGAGGTCCATGCCGCGGATCCGCGGCACGTCGAGCGGGCGGGGGAGGCGATCCTGGCCGGGATCGGCGCCAGCGCGCAGGATACGCTGCGTCCCCGGGTTCTGTACGTGGGCGTGATCGAGGATGTGACCGACCAGCACGCCGTGATCCTCAATCGCGTCCGCGAGGCTTCGATGCTGCTTCCGGGCCAGACGCTGCTGGTCGTCGAGGTAGTGCCCGCCTTGTTCGCCGCCGTGGCGGCAAATGCCGCCGAGCGGGTCGCCCCGGCGCTGACCTTGGTCAGCGTCTCGATGATCGGTGCCGCAGGACGGGTCTACCTCGCCGGCGCAACCTCGGATATCGTGCTGGCGCGCGAGGAGATCGGCCGGGTCCTGGACGCGGTCACCGGGCGCGACAACTGAGGGGATATGAGCGAGGAGCAGCAGCGCATCGGCGATCTGGCGGCAGCAGCGCTCGAACCGTTCGGGCTTGATCCGCGGTCCGCGATCAGGCTGTGCAACGTCTCGGAGAACCACACCTATCGCGTCGATGAGCCTGTGACGAGAAAGCGGTTCGCGCTGAGGCTGCACCGTCCGGATTACAGAACCGTCGCGCAGATCGAATCCGAGCTGGCCTGGCTGGACGCGCTGCGAGAGGACGGCGTCGTGGAGACGCCCGGCGTCGTGTCGGCACCCGACGGGAGCCGGGTCATCTCAGTCAGCGTCCCCGGGCTCGCAGCTCGCAACGTGGTCGTGTTTGAGTGGCTGGGTGGAGCCGAGCCGGACCTTGATTCTGGCGAAGCCGCGATGGAGCAATTCACGACCTTGGGGGCGATCTCCGCGCGTATGCACGGACACGCTCGCGCGTGGCCGAGGCCCTCTGGATTTACCCGGCCGCGCTGGGACTATGCCTGCACGCTGGGACCAGGCGGCCACTGGGGCGCTTGGCAGGACGGGCTCGGGATCGGGCCTCAGGAGCGCTTGCAGCTCGACCGGCTGGACGCCACGATTGCCGCGCGTCTTGCCGCCTACGGCGAGGGCGAGGCCCGGTTCGGGCTCGTGCACGCGGACATGCGCCTCGCCAACCTGCTGATCGGCGGCGACCGCGTTCGGGTCATCGATTTCGACGACTGCGGCTTCTCCTGGTTCATGTATGACTTCGCCACTGCGCTCACGTTCATCGAGGACCACCCCCGCGTGCCGGAGCTACGCGAGGCCTGGCTCGAGGGCTACCGCTCGGTGGCGGATCTGGCCCCGGCCGCCGAGGCCGAGCTTGACACGTTCGTGATGCTCCGGCGGCTGCTGATCGTCGCCTGGATCGGCTCACACCATACGTTCGCCCCCGAGGCGGCCGAGCTCGGCGCCGGGTACACGACCGTTACGTGCCGGCTCGCCGAGGACTACCTGTCAACGCACGCGACCCGTTAGGAGAGACTCCACATGTTCACCCCCGTCACGGACCGGACCGTCCTGGTGACCGGCGCAACCAAGGGCATCGGCAAGGGCATCGCCGTCGCATTCCTCGACGCCGGCGCCCGTGTCGTGATCGTCGGTCGCGATCGCGATGTCGGCGCGCAGGCGGCGGCCGATCTCGGCGCCTCCGGTGGCGATGTTGCCTACGTGTGCGCTGACGTCAGCGTCTCTGCGGACGCCGAGCGGATGGTGGCCGAGACGCTCGCTCGCTTCGGTGGCCTGGATGTGCTGTGCGCCAATGCCGGCGTGTTTCCCGATGTTCGGCTCAAGGACATGACCGAGCAGGACATCGACGCGATCTTCGCCACCAACGTCAAGGGAACGATGCTGGCCGTCAAGGCGTGTGCCCCCGCGCTGGCTCAAAGCGGCCACGGGCGGATCATCATCACCTCATCGATAACCGGGCCGATCACGGGCTTTCCGGGCTGGTCGCATTACGGGGCGACCAAGGCGGCGCAGCTCGGTTTCCTGCGCACGGCGGCGATCGAGCTGGCCAGCGACGGGATCACCATCAACGCCGTCATGCCCGGAAACATCGCGACCGAGGGACTGGCCGAGATGGGTGAGGAATACCTCAAGAAGATGGAGTCCTCGATCCCGCTCAAGCGGCTGGGAACCGTGGCGGACATCGGCAACGCCGCCCTGTTTCTCGCCACTGAGGAGGCGGGCTACATCACCGGACAGACGATCGTCGTGGATGGGGGTCAGGTCCTGCCCGAATCGCTGATGGCCATCGAGGCTCAATAGCGGATGGCCGCGAGCGCCCGAGGCTCGCAGTCTCCGCTGTTCCTCGGTCCGGCCGCGATCGCGATTCGCGGTCGCCTCGTGCAGGAAATCTCCTCCGGCGCGCTGGCGCCTGGACAGCGGCTCGGCGCGGAGCGCGAGTTGGCCGAGCGTCTCGGCGTGTCGCGTTCGACCGTCCGCGCTGCCGTCGCTGATCTTGCCCGCAGCGGAGCCGTCCGTCGTGCGCGAGGACGCGCCGGCGGAATCTTCGTGGCCGAGCGCAAGGTGGAGCGTGACCTGACCAGTCTCGCCAGCTTGCCGGCGTACTTGCGCCGGCAGGGGTTTCAATCCGATGCCAGGGTGATCTCAACCGCGATGATCACGCCCGATGCCGAGGTGGCGGCGGCGCTCGGCCTGGGGATCGATGACCTGGCGCACGAAATCGTGCGGGTGCGCTTGGCCGATGGTGAGCGGATCTCACTCGAGCGCGCGACGTTTCCGGCCAGCCGGTTTCCCGACCTCCTCGATCGCTCGCTCAGCGGGTCCCTGTACGAGCTGTTCGCCACCGAATACGGGCTTGAGCCCGGCGAGGCTGAGGAGCAAATCGAGGTGGTCGGCGCCGGGCCGTCGGAGGCGCGGCTGCTGGGAGTGCCCGTCGGCGCTTCGCTGGTGGCGATCTTGAGAACCGCCTGGAGCTCGGACGGCGAGCCGTTCGAGCGTTCGCACGACCTGTTCCGCGGAGACCGGGTGAGGATCGTGGTGCGAGCACGGGCCGCGCCGGAGACTCCGAGCCTGGTGGCGTCGGCAGTCGAGGTTCGGTGAGATCACTGGCCGATCGGCGCGCGCGGCATCGGATCCCCGATCTCGGCCCCTGATCACCCGCCTGTGGTGGTAGGGTCGCCCGGCGTGGCCGAGATCACTCTCTCGAACGGGGTCACGCTCGCGTATGATGACGAGGGCGCTAGGGACGGTCGGTCGATCGTGCTGATCCATGGGATCTCGATGAGTCGGCGCTACTTCCACCGGCAAATCGAGCCGCTCAGCGCGCGTCATCGCGTCATCGCCGCGGACCTCAGGGGCCACGGCGACTCAGAGAAGGTCGAGTCCGGCCACACGGTCCCGCAGTACGCCAGAGATATGAAGCTGCTGATCGAGGCGCTCGGACTCGACCGGCCGGTGTTACTCGGGTGGTCGATGGGCGTGTTCGTCGCGCTCGACTACATCCGTCAGTTCGGTACCGCCGGCCTCCGGGGGCTGATCGACGTCGACGAGGCCGCGTCGGATTTCAAATGGGATGGATGGGACCACGGCTTCCTCGATCTGCCTACGCTCCATGCGCTGATGACGGCCGTCCAAGACGACAAGGACGCGTTCATTCGAGACTTCGTGCCGGGCATGTTCAGCCAGCCACTCGCCCCCGAGGACCTCGAGTGGATGGTCGGCGAGTCGTCAAAGCTGCCGAGCGGGCCGCTGAGCGCGATCCTGTTTGATCAGACCGTCCAGGACTACCGGGACGTTCTGGCAACGATCGACGTTCCGACGCTGATCTGCTGGGGCGAGCACGACAAGCTCCTGCCTGTCTCAGGTGCGCCGTACATGCACGAGACCATCCGCGGCTCGCGGCTCGAGCGATTCGCGCACAGCGGCCACTGTCCGTTTCTCGAGGAGAGCGAGAACTTCAATCGGGTGGTCGAGGAATTTCTCGACTCGTTGTGACGAGGGCGACGCCGACGCGCTGTTCAAGTCAAGCGATGAGAAATACCTGGCTGTCCCGCCCAGGACCCCGCGCGGGCTCGCGCCGCTGCCGCCAATCACGCCATGATCGGGGTCGAGACGCCACCTGCCGGCCAGGCCAGTAGGGCGGGGTCCGTTCGACGCGCTGCTCGAGCTGAGAGCGAGCGTCAGTCCGATCGGCCGCTTGACTTTGGCATGCTGGTCGCACTCGAGCACGCCCGCGATCGGCAGGCGGAGGTGACGCTCCACGAGCATCCAGACTTCGCGGCGTTCTCACGCCCATAGTGCGCAGATGGGGATGGCGAGGATGCGGTTGGCGAGGCGCAGCAGGCTGGGGCCGGTGTGGAGTATTGCACCGGCTATGAACCGGTCGCCGAGCTCGTCTTGCGGCCATTCGAGGTGGCGTGCATCTTGGCGGGATGGTGCGGCGGTGGCTTGGGTTTCGATCGCGAGGATGTCGCCGGCGGCGATCTCGGCGATCAAGTCGATCTCGTGCCGCCCTTGCTTGTCGCGTAGGTGGTACCGCCGCGGTGGGCGTGAGGTGAGTTCGAGCTCGGGCCGGATCTGCGCGACCGCGAACGAGTCGATCAGGCGGCCGAGGAGGTTTCCGTCTCGGAGCACGGCGGTGGGGTCGAGTCCGAGGGCGCCAGCGAGCGCTGGGTCGACGACGTGGCGCTTTGGGGTCCTGGTCAGCCGGGTCGGGCGGTTGCTCGCCCAGGCCGGGACGAGCTCGAGCACGAACAGGTTCGTGAGAAGGGTGTCGTAGGCGATCGCGGTCTCGCGGTTGATCGAGGCTGCGTCGTAGAGCCTTTCGTGGTCGGGCTGGCCTGCGGTGCTGAGCGCTGTGCCTCGAAGTAGCGGCGAAGTCGACGCGGGTCTCGATGGCCGGCGATGCCCTCCGAGTCGGGTGAGCAGCTGCTCCAGGTAGCCAGCCAGCCATGCATCGCGTGCGTCGCCCGAGAGCCGGAGGGCGGGCTCGGGGTAGGCGCTGCGCAGCGCAAGATCGATGTAGCCCCGGAGATCGGGGCGGTCGGACGGCAGCGTGAACGAGTCGAGGTCGCCAGCGCGAAGCTTCTCGAGGAATGTCGGCCCGGCGATTCGTCCGGCAAGTTCGCGTTCGCTCAGGCCGAACATCCGCCGGACCAACCGTCCAGTGCCGGGCCACGTTTCAGCGTCCATGTCGCCCCGGACACTGCCGGTCGTTTGACCGCCCCGAGGACGGCGGGGACGGTCTGTCACTCGTCGAGCAGGACCGGCTCCGCCGGGCGCGCAGCGCCGCGTCGGGGTCGGCTTCGAAGGCCACCGCTTGGGCTGCGCGTTCGAGTCGCACGACCGTGTTCACGTGTCGCTCGGCCGTGGTCGTCTTGCCAGTTGCGCGCGGGCCGGTCACGAGGATCGCTGGGAGCTGGGCGAACAGTCGCTCGAGTCGTCGGTCGATCAGCCGCGGCGTGTAATCGGATCCAGGCAGAGGACTAGGTGTAGTTCCTGAGCACGTTGTTCATCCGGGCCTCCTTGGAGGCTGAGTGGTGTCGAAGCCCCTCAGTCCCAAGGAGGACACCGGATGAAGCTGCACGGTAACGCCAGGCTCAGCGTCAAAGGTCGTGAGCTGTTGATCGATCGGGTGGAGGATGCGGGGTGGTCGCTGAGCTCGGCCGCCGAGGCGGCCGGGATCAGTGACCGCACCGCCCGCAAGTGGGTGGCGCGGTACCGCTCAGAAGGCACGACGGGGCTGCTGGACCGCTCCTCAGCTCCGGCACTGATTGCTAACCGCACCGAGGAGCGGCGCGTCGAGGTGATCGCGGCGTTGCGGCGGCTGCGGCTGACCGCCCTGGAGATCGCCGGGTGCTTGCAGATGGCTCACTCCACCGTGTCGGGGATCCTGACCCGGATCGGGATGGGCAAGCTCGGCCGGCTTGGCCTGGAGCCCGCTGTGCGCTACGAGCGTGAGCGACCGGGCGAGTTGATCCACATCGACGTCAAGAAGCTCGGGCGGATCGAGCGGGGTGCTGGGCATCGCGTGACCGGCCGCCGGCGCGCTAATCCCCGCAAACGTGACCTCAACGGCGTTGACCGTTACCAGACCGGCTGGGAGTACGTGCACGTCTGCATCGACGACGCGACCCGCCTGGCCTACGTCGAAGTTCTCGCCGACGAGAAAGCCGTCACCGCCGTTGCCTTCCTTCGACGTGCCATCAAGCACTACGCCACCTATGGCATCACCGTCGAGCAGCTGATCACCGACAACGGATCGGCCTACCGCTGCACCATCCACGCGATCGCCTGTCGCACCCTCGGGATCTGTCATCTGCGCACCCGGCCCTACCGACCCCAGACCAACGGCAAAGCCGAGCGATTCATCCGCACCATGCTCGGCGGCTGGGCCTACGGCGCGATCTACCGCGACAGCGTCCAGCGCACCGCCGCCCTCGCGGGCTGGCTCGATTTCTACAATCGCCAACGACCACACGGCGCCCTCAGCCACCGGCCCCCGATCACTCGACTACACGAGCTAAACGGGAACAACCTCCTCGGGACTTACAACTAG
>JALYZB010000303.1 GCA_030945945.1 Actinomycetota bacterium
TCAGGCGGTCGCGGCCGCCGGCTCCTCCAGGCGCCGCGGCAGCAGCGTCTCGCGAGCGATGACGAGGCGCTGGATCTGTGCGGTACCCTCGTACAGCTGCAGGATCTTGGCGTCGCGCATCAGCTTCTCGACCTTGTACTCCTTGATGACGCCGTAGCCGCCGTAGACCTGGACGGCGTCGGTGGTGACCTCCATCGCGCTGTCGGCGGCAAAGCGCTTGGCGTGGGAGGACTCGATCGTGTTGCGCTTGCCCTGGTCCAGCAACGCGGCCGAGTGCCAGGTCGCCAGCCGCGACAGATGCACCTTGGTCGCCATGCCGGCGATGATGAACTGGATCGCCTGGTGCATCGCGATCGGCACGCCGAACTGGACGCGCTCCTTGGAGTAGTCGATCGCGAACTCCATCGCGGCACGGGCCACCCCGACGCCCACCGCCGCGACACCGGGACGGGTGCGGTCCAGCGTCATCATCGCGACCTTAAAGCCCTTGTTCTCCTCGCCGACGCGGTGGTCGGCCGGGATCTCGACGTCGCTGAACGAAATCGTCGCCGTGTTGGAGGCGCGCTGCCCCATCTTGTCCTCGTGCTTGTCTACGACGACGCCGGCGTCCCGGGGGACGACAAAGCAGGAGATGCCGCGGTGGCCGGCCTCCGTGTCGGTTTTGGCGTAGACGGTGTAGAAGTTGGCGTACTCACCGTTGGTGATGAAGCACTTGGAGCCGTTGAGGACCCACTTGTCGCCCTTACGCACGGCGGTGGTCTTCATTCCTGACACGTCCGAGCCGGCGTCGGGCTCGGTGAGGCAGAAGGAGGCGAGCAGCGGGGCCTCGGAGAGGCGCCCGAGATACTCCTTCTTGAGCTCATCGGAGGCGGCGAGGATGATCGGCGCGGTGGCCAGGCCGTTGCAGGACAGCGAGGTGCCGATGCCCGAGCAACCCCAAGCGATCTCCTCCTCGATGATCGCCCCGTCAAGGTAGCCGAGGCCGGAACCTCCGTACTCGGGCGGGAGGTGGTTGTTCATCAGGAGTGGGTTCTCCTTGACGTTCTCGATTGACTAGTCAGTCAACACCATGATGAGAGTACCCCATCGGTCTGGGAAGGCACCCGCATTCGCCCGGAGAGCCCTGAGCTCGTCTGACCCGGCGTTGGGATGAGAGTGCAACACTGAGGGGGTGCAGGACGCCTTTGGCATCGTCGTGTTCGTGGTCTGCGCCGTCGGCGTCGTTGGCGCGCTGGCCGCACTGCTGCTCAACCGGCGCACCTGGGAGGAGTACGGCCGCGACCATCTCCTGCTCGATTCCGATCACGCGCGCGCGGCGTCCACAGCCGTTTCCGGCTCGGCGGCTGAACGCGACCTCGAGATCCGCCAGATGCTGGAAGCCCGCAACGCCCGCCGCCAACGCCGCGGCGAGCCCGAGGTCGATGTCGAGGCCGAGCTGGCCCGGCTCACCCGGACCCCGGCGATCGATGACGAGCTGCGCGCCGAGATTCGCGACCTCGTCGTGGCCCGCAACCACCGCCGGGCACGCCGCGGCAAGCCGCCGCTGGATGTCGAGTCCGAGATCGAACGCGAGATCGCCGGCCTGGCCGAAGTCTGACTGAGGTAGGCTGCCCGCCGATGGCCGTCCCCCGCCGCATCGAGCTCGAAGAGCTCGTCAACCGTCCCGGTACCTACCTCAATCCCCAGACCGAGGTGCTGGTCATCGTCGATGACTCCTCCGCTCTGGACACCGAGGGTCTTGACCTGGAGGTGTCCGACGGCGAGGACTGGGTGCTCGTCGCCGACGAGGTGCCGATCGACGAGCACGAGCGCGACGCACTGCTCGAGCGCTTCCAGGTCCGTTACCAGGAAAGCACCGCGCTGACCGCCGGCGACGACGAGGTCGAAGAAGAGGCCGAGCTCGAGCCCGACGCCGAGCACGAGGACTAACGCCCCGGTTCCGCAGCGCAGCTGCGGTTCGCTCACGCGCGGCTCAGCCGCCGCCCAGCAGGGTTGTGCATTTCTGCAGCCTGGTCGCGTCTCCGGCAGCCTTCATGATGCACGCGCTGTACCTCTGGACGTTGGCTGTCCCGCCCGGAGTGGCGGCAGTCCCCGTCTGAGAGCCCGATCCCGGCGCGGCGCCCGTGCCCAGGCCGCCGGCCCCCAGGCTGCCCTGGATCGCACCGATGATGCCGCGCAGCTGAGCGGCGAACTGCGAGAAGGGGCGCACGTTGCTCGGTGTCGCGACCGTTTGGGGCTGGTTGAGATTGGCGTACTGAAGGGTCACCGCGACCTGCGCCGAGCTCAGACCCCCAAGCAGGCTGGAGAGCGTACCGCTCACCGGGACGTCGAGGTTGATGGCCAGCTTGCGCAGGGTGTGATCGCCGGCGCCGGTCCAGATGTCGACGGTCGGGTTCTTGATCTCGGCGGCGATCTTCTGGCGCGTAGCGGCGGACAGCGTGGTCGGCAGCGCCGCCGTGCCGGTGGCGCCGCTGGCCGCGGCCTTGGCGAGCAGCGTCGAGACGTCACTCAGCAGCGCGACGACATTGACATGGGCCCGGATGTGGGTGGTCGGGGTGCCGGCCACACTGTCGGCACCGACGATCGACGGGGCGGTCAGCCAGTGCAGCGGCTTGATCCCCAGCTTGGCCAGGCCGCCGGTGCCGCCCCCGGCGCTGGCCAGGCTCGACGCGAGCTTCTGGTACTCGGCCGCGGGCAGCTGATAGGCGGCACCCTTGAGGGTCACGTACCCGGCGGTGCCGGTGGAGATGATCCCGAGCGCGCCGTGGTGGCCGAGCGCGTCGATGCTGATCGCGAGATTCGAGGCAGGCAGCTTGCCGGTGCCCCGGCTCTGGAAGGGACCGTTGACGCCGAGTGAGATCGGGCCGGTAATCGTGTTCGAGCCCGACGGCGTCAGCGTCAGGTTAAAGCCGAGCACTCCGCTCTTGACCGCATGAGCGCCGGAGAAGGTGGCGTTGAGCAGGCCCTGGGCCGCGGCGGAGCCGCTCTGACCGGAGCCCGAGGTCGAACCGGAGCTCGAGCCGCAGGCGGTGACCAGGAGCGCGAGGAAGGCGGCGGCGAACAGCGCGGCCGAGCGGTGCCCGGTTCCTCTACGCATGCAACATCCTGCTCATGCTTCGCAGCGGCACTGCCGCGAATGTAGCATCGCATTGGTGCGCAGGAGCGCGGCTGTCTTGCTGGCTCTGTTGGCTCTGCCGTCCACTGCCGCGGCCGCTCCGGTAATGGTCCTGGGCCATCACGGACACGCCAGAACTCGCAACGACCCGTATCTCAACGGGCCGGCGTTGATGCCTGCCCCGGCCGCGAGCCCGGGGCGCGGGACCACGGGTGGTCGCCGCGGCGCGGTGCGGGCGGTCACGGCCGCCCGGCGCCCCGAGAAGACTGTCTCCTCAGAGCTCACCCGGCTGCTGCGCAGCGGCGCCATCTCCTCGGGCGCCTACGCGCTGTACAGCTCGGCCTTCACGCAGGCGCTGGCCACCGAGCGGCGCCTGTACGGCACCCGCCGGACCGAGTTGACCGCGGTCACCGAGACGCTGCACCAGATCGCCGCCGCGGGGGCGCTGACCGCCTCACGGTTGGCCGCCCTGTTCACCACCTTGACCCGGAACGTCCAATGGTGGACGACAGGTCCGCTGCTTGCCGCCGGCCAGCGGGTCGAGTTCGCCGGCGACCAGCTGGTCTGGGAGTACTACCCGGGCCAGGGGATCCAGCTCCAGGTGCTGGGAACCTTCGGCCGCGCCAATGCCCTGTACTCCTCCGGGACGGCCGGCTATCCGGCCCTGCAGCAGCTGATGGCCGAGATGATCCCGCTCGCCGCGCAACGTGGCTCAAGCCTCGCTTGGGAGTACTACTTCACCTTCGACGGCGGGCGGCCTCCGTGGACCAGCGCGATGTCACAGGCCACCGGTCTGCAGGCGCTGTCGCATGCCTACCTGGCCACCAGGAACCCGAGCTATTTGTTGGTGGCCGGTCAGGCGCTGCCGCTGTTCACGGCCCCGCCTCCGGCCGGCGTGCAGGTCCCCGAGCCGTCCGGCACCCGCTACCTGCAGTACACCTTCGCGCCGATGACCTCGATCATCAATGCCTTCCTGCAGACCCTGATCGGCCTTGACACCTACGCCCGGGTCAGCGGAGACCCCCGGGCCGCGCAGCTGTTCTCGGCCGGCAACGCCGAGGCGATGGTCGAGGTTCCGAGCTTTGACACCGGCGCCTGGTCGCTGTACCAGCCGGGGATCGAGGACGACCTCAGCTACCACGAGCTGGTCACCGGCTTTCTCTCCCAGCTGTGCGCGCTGACCGGCGCACCGGTGTACTGCACGACGGCCCAGCATTTCACGGCCGATCTGAGCACCCCCCCGACCCTCGCCCAGCTCACGCTCCGTGGCCGCGCCAAGCATGCGACTCGGCTGCGCTTTCGGCTCTCCAAGCTCTCGCACGTCGGGATCACGATCACCCAGGGAACCCGAGAGGTGTACCTGACCAGCGCGAGCTTCCCCCACGGCACCGACAGCTTCAACATCCCGGCGCTCCCGCGGCCGGGTACCTACGGCGTGCTGCTCGCCGCGACCGATCAGGCCGGCAACCCCCAGCGGATCACCGGAACGTTGCAGATCAGCCGGTGAGCCTGGGGACGGGCCAGTCCCGAGCGGGCTCCGCCCCGCCCACTAGTCCATAGACTCGCCCGATGCGCCCGCGAACCATCCTGTACACGGGCAAGGGCGGCGTCGGCAAGACGTCCGTCGCCGCCTGCACGGCGCGCCGTTGCGCAGCGGCCGGACTGCGCACGCTTGTCATCTCGACCGACCCGGCGCACAGCCTGGCCGAGTCGCTGTCCTGCGAGCTCGCCGGCGAACCCGTCCAGGTCTCCGAGCAGCTCTGGGGTCAGCAGGTCGGCGCGCAGCAGGAGCTCGAGCGCCATTGGTCCGGCGTTCAGGATTGGCTGGGCGAGCTGTTTATGGAGCGCGGGCTGGACCGGATCTCGGCCGAGGAGCTGACCGTCCCGCCGGGGATGGACGAGCTCTTCTCGCTGCTGCGTCTTCAGGCCCACAACGAGTCCGGCCGCTGGGACGTGATCGTGGTCGACTGCGCCCCCACCGGCGAGACCCTGCGGCTGCTCTCGTTTCCCGATGTCGCGCGCTGGTGGATCGAGAAGGTGTTCCCCTACGAGAAGCAGATCCTCGCCGCCGTCCGGCCCCTGGCCCGCTCGCTGCTGGACATCCCGCTGCCCAGCCCCGCCGTGTTCGCCGACCTC
>JALYZB010000129.1 GCA_030945945.1 Actinomycetota bacterium
CCGAAGCCCGACTCGGTGACCACGTAGTCGCCGAGCTTCATCCCGATCAGATCGGCGATCAGCGAGTTGTTGCCGTGGGCGATGTTGGCGAACGGGCCGCAGTGCATGAGCACCGGCTGGCCCTCCAGGGTCTGCACGAGATTGGGCTTGATCGCCTCCTTGAGCAGGACGGTCATCGCGCCGGCCGCACCGAGATCCTCGGCGGTGATCGCCCGCGCGCCGTCAAACGAGTAGGCCGCGGTGATCCTGGCCAGCCGCCCGCGCAGGTCCTGCAAATCGCGCGAGACGGCCAGGATCGCCATCACCTCCGAGGCGGCGGTGATGTCGAAGCCGGTCTCCCGGGGGTAGCCGTTGGCGCGGCCGCCAAGCCCGACGGAGATGTTGCGCAACGCGCGGTCGTTCATGTCCACCGCGCGGCGCCAGCCGACGCGCAGCGCGTCGATCTTGTGCGGGTTGCCGTGCAGGATGGACGCGTCGATCATCGCCGCCAGCAGGTTGTTGGCCGCCCCGATCGCGTGGATGTCCCCGGTGAAGTGGAGGTTGAGGTCCTCCATCGGCACGACCTGGGTCAGGCCGCCGCCGGCCGCCCCACCCTTGATCCCGAACACGGGCCCGACCGATGCCTCGCGTAGGCAGGCGACGGGATTTTTACCGATCACGCCGAGGCCCTGAGTGAGGCCGACCAGGGTGGTCGTCTTGCCCTCCCCCGCCTTGGTCGGGGTCATGCCGGTCACGCAGACGAGCTTGCCGTCCGGACGATCAGCGAGACGGTCGAGCACCGAGAGCGCGATCTTGGCCTTGTGGCGTCCGTAGGGCTCGATCTCATCGGGTTGCAGACCGGCGGCGCTCGCGATCGACGCGATCGGCTCCAGCACCGCCTCCTGAGCGATTTCCAGGCTGCTCTTCATGTTTCTCCTAGCGTCCGAACATTTAGTGGCTGACGGCGGCGGCGGCGAGCTCGGAGACGAGCTTGTCCTCGTAGAAGCGCTCGAGCGTGAACGGCGCGATCAGCTCAGGGGTCTTGCCGGTCGCCACCAGCTCGGCCAGGGTCTTGCCCACGATCGGGGCGGCCTTGAAGCCGTAGGTACCCCAGCCGGCGCTGATATGGAAGTTGGAAACCTCGGTCTTGCCGAGAATCGGGCTGTAGTCGGGAGACAGGTCGCAGAGCCCGGCCCAGCTGCGCAGCAGTCGCGCCCGCTCGAGCTGGGGGAACAGCGCCATCGCGTGCCGGCAGACGTCCTGCAGGAAGTTCAGCGTGCCCTGCATCCGGTAGGTCGTCCACGGCTCGATCTCGGCTCCCATCAGGAATTCGCCCCGGTCGGTCTGGCTGATGTAGACGTGCATCTGGGAGGAGACGATGACCACGTCGAGCAGCGGTTTCATCGGCTCAGTCACGCACGCCTGAAGGATGTGGGTGGTGATCGGGAGCCCGACCCGGGCCATGTCGGCCACCTGGGTGCTCCAGCCGGCGGTGCAGTTGAGCACCTGTCCGGCGGCGATCGTGCCGCGATTGGTCTCGACGTGCGTGATCCGGTCACCGCTGCGCCGCAGGCCCGTGACGGTGGTGTTCTGATGAATTTCCGCCCCGCCGGCGTCGGCGCTGCGCGCCAGCCCCCAGACCACGGCGTCGTGGCGGATGATCCCGCCCGGAGGGTGGTAGAGAGCGCCCATGATCGGGTGGATGGCACGCGGATTCTCGACCTGCATGGCGGGCGCCAGTCGCTTGATCTCTTCCGGTGCCACGAGCCGCGAGTCGATGCCCTGGATGCGGTTGACCTCGGCACGGTTGGCCATCACGAACATCGCCCGATCCGAATGGGCGAGCGTCAGGTGACCACACTGCGAGAACAGCAGGTTGAAATTGAGCTGCTGCGAGAGTCCCTCGTACAGCCTCACGCTGGCGTCGTAGAAGCGGGCGCCCTCAGGCGTCTTGTAATTCGACCGCAGAATCGTCGTGTTGCGCCCGGATGCGCCGGAGCCGATGTAGCGCTGCTCGAGGATCGCAATATCGCTGATCCCGTGCTCGCGCAGGTAATGCGCGGTAGCCAGCCCGTGCGAGCCACCGCCGATGATCACGACGTCGTACGAACCCTTCAGCTCGGAGGCCGTCCGCCACATCCGGCGCTTGCGAAACAGGTCACGCATCGCCGGCTCCCGTCGGCGACG
>JALYZB010000321.1 GCA_030945945.1 Actinomycetota bacterium
GGTTCGTCGCTCCACTTGCATGTGTTAGGCACGCCGCCAGCGTTCGTCCTGAGCCAGGATCAAACTCTCCGTGAAGAACTGCTTGTCCTGCTCACAAAGAGTCGTCAAGAGTACAAACCGAGCATCCGTCCCCAGCGCAAGGCCACGGTCGGCGTCGGTTTAACTTTCTTGGGCCCGCCCCTGGTGGGACGGGACCCTTGCATCCACACTAACCGCGGGCCGGATGGCCTACGGCTCCGCCGGCACCAGGCCGGCGAAAGGGAGTCCGAGTACACAGTGGGCTCCGGGATGCAAGACGGGGTCAATCTTGGCACCGTCGTCCGCGTCGCGCCCCGAGGGGTGCTGGCGTTCGACGGCGTCGAACCTCTGGACACACTCTCCGACCGAAGACTCGGTCGAAGGGTGCGCATGCTGTTGAGTTTTCAAAGACCGTCGCACCTCTTGAGGAAGGTCCTCCTCCTGAAAGTGGCGGGCCCGAAACCCTGAAGCGGATTTCGGGGCGAACCGTCGAGTATAGCGCTGGAAGTCCGTTGTCGACGTGATGTTTCGGCCGACGGGATCACCGGGCGCAGCTCGGCGGGTGGCTCAGAATAGGGCCTGAACCGAAACCGTGCGGTGACGTGGCCGATCGTCGAAGTCAATGAGAACGATCTGCTGCCAGGTCCCGAGCGTCAATCGCCCGTCGACAAAGGGGATCGTCTCCGAAGGACCGATGAGCGACGCACGCTGATGGGCGTGGGAATTGGAGTCATGGTTGCGGCGGTTGTGCTCATAGTCGCCGGCGGGCGGGATCAGCCGGTCCAGCAGCGCGCGGAGGTCGGCCACCCCGCCGGGCTCGTACTCCATCGTCGTCACGGCGGCGGTCGAGCCGATCACGAACACCGTGACCACCCCGCGGTCGCTGCCGGCCGTGGCCAGGATCCGGCTGACCCCGGCGGTGAGGTCGATGACATCAGCTTCCCCCTGCGTCTCCACGCGCAGCTGGCCACCGTGAACCGTCATCGGCGGCTCACCCAGACCGCCGGCTCACCGGACCCGGACGCGGGCAAAGCGCCGCTTGCCGAACTGCAGCACGTGCCCGTCGATCTCGGCTGCCGAAAGATCGAGCACGCCCGCGGCGACCGGAACGCCGTCGAGCCGGACCGCTCCCTGCCCCAGGCCACGGCGCGCCGCGGAGGTCGAGACCCCGAACGCTGCCGCCAGCAGGGCCGGCAGGTGGACCGTTCCGTCGCCGGGCGCGACGGCGATCTCGTCGATCTCCTCGGGCAGCTCATGGCGGATGTGGACCCGGTCAAACTGCTCCTGCGCCTCGATCGCCGCCGCGGCGCCGTGATAGCGCTGGACGAGGGCGCGCGCGAGCGAACGCTTGGCATCCCGGGGGACCATGTCGGGCTCCAGGGCGCTGTGCAGCAGCAGTGAGTACCAACCCTCGAGCGAGGGGTCGGGGATGCTCAACGTCTTGCCGTACATCTCCTCCGGGCTGTCGGTCACCCCGATGTAGTTGCCAAAGGACTTGGACATCTTGCGCTCGCCGTCTGTCCCGGTCAGCAGCGGCATGGTCAGGATCACCTGCTCGGGCTGGCCATAGGCGCGCTGAATGTCGCGACCGAGCAGGAGGTTGAATTTCTGGTCGGTGCCCCCGAGCTCGACGTCGGCGGCGATGGCCACGGAGTCATACCCCTGCAGCAGCGGATAGAGCAACTCGAGGATCGAGATCGGCTCCCCTGTCCGGTAGCGCTGGCTGAAGTCATCGCGTTCGAGGATCCGCGCCACCGTCGCGGTGCGCATCAGCGCGAACAGGTCGGCGGCGGACATGTCGAGCCACTCGCCGTTGTAGCGCACCTCCAGCCGGTCGGGGTCAAGCACGGACATGGCCTGGGTCTGGAAGGTGGCGGCGTTGGCGTCGATCTCGGCCGGTTCGAGTACCGGCCGGGTGCTCGACCGTCCGCTCGGATCACCCACCCGCGCGGTGTAGTCGCCGATGATCAGCACCACCGTGTGGCCGAGGTCCTGGAACTCACGCAGCTTCTGCAGGACGACGGTGAAGCCCAGGTGGATATCGGGCGCGGTGGGGTCGATGCCCAGCTTGACCCGGAGCGGACGCCCGGCACCAAGCTTGGCCTCCAGGCCCCCTTCGGGCAGGCAGTCATCCGCGTTGCGGCTCAGCCACGCGGCGTTCTCACCGGCGTTGGCGCCGCCCTTTGGCCCACTCAGTTCCCCCACCCCCGCGGGCGTCGCGGACGGCTCGCGGACGGCTCAGTCGGCATCGCGGCCAATGCTAGACTCTCGCTGCCGCCCGGGGAGGCCAGGTCCTCAGTGACGTGAGATGTTGGCGCCCCCCGATCCTGAGCCCGCAATGCCGCCACCGCCGGCCCCGGAGAGCGACCTAGCTTCACCATGAGCGAGGACGACCACACCAAGCCGCCGACGGCGGGTAACTCGGGTCCCATCCCGTTCGCTCCGCCCCGTCGGCGCTGGCGGCGCAACCGCGAGGGACGATCCGCACGACCGCGGCTGCGCAAGCTGCGGCTGCTCTCGATCCTTGCCGGGCTCGGCGCCCTCGCGCTCGTCTCCACCCTGTTTGGCATGATGATGGCGGTCGCGTCCGATCTGCCCCAGATCGAGAATCGCGCGCAGTACAAGCACGAGGTCAACTCATACCTGTATGACGACCGCTGGCGGCCGATCGGCCTCTTCGCGCCGCCCAACCACGACATCATCGATGGCTTCGATCAGATCGCCAAGCCGATGCGACAGGCGATCGTCGCCCTCGAGGACAAGCGCTTCTGGACCGATCCCGGGATCGACATCCGCGGAATCGGGCGCGCGCTGCTCGCCGACGTCACCAGCGGCGCGACCCAGGGCGCCTCGACGATCGCTCAGCAGTTCGTCAAGAACGCGCTCGCCCAGGCGGGCAACCGCACGATCCTGGAGAAGCTCCGTGAGGCTGCGCTGGCCTTTCATCTCACGCACAAGTGGTCCAAGCGCAAGATCCTCACCCAGTACCTGAACTCGATCTACTTCGGCAGCGGCGCCTACGGCGTCGAATCTGCCGCGCGGGTGTATTTCGGTAAGGCCCACGGCTTTGACCCGTCCGCGGCCAGTGACGGCAATGTGGCGGGTTGCGGGGACTCGACCCCGTCGGTGCGCCGCCCGACCTGCGCGTCCAAGTTGGCGCCGTGGGAGGCCGCGCTGCTCGCGGGAATGGTCGCTAATCCGACCGCGTTTGATCCCATCGCCCACCCCGAGGCCGCGACCGCCCGCCGCGATCTCGCGTTGCAGGACATGCTCGCCCAGCACGACATCAGCCGCAGCACGTACGAGACGAGCATCGGCAAGCGCCTGCCGACCGCCGCCGACATCGAACAGCCCCAGGAGCCGACGGCGGCGCCGTACTTCACCAGCTGGCTGGCCCCGCAGATCCTCTCCGCCATGGGTCTCGGCCACGGGGTCCGCGCCAACATCGCCGAGTACCGCGCGTACTACGGCGGGCTGCGAATCCGCTCGAGCATCGACCTGCCCATGCAGCACGCAGCCGAACAGGCGATCTCGGCCGAGCTCCCGAGTGGCTACGGCTATCCGCAGGCCTCGCTGGTGGCGATCGACAACCGGACCGGGCAGGTGCGCGCGATGGTCGGCGGACCGCTGGTCAACGGCAGCCAGGACTACCAGCGCTACCCGTTCAACCTGGCCACCGAAGGGCTACGCCAGCCCGGCTCGGCGTTCAAGCCGTTCACCCTCGCCGTGGCTCTCCAGCGCGGTTACGGCCCGGACTCGGTGATCGACTCCCATCCACTGAACCTGATCGTGCCCAACAGCGCCGGCCGGGAGCACTTCATCGTGCATAACTTCGGCAACGTCTACTCGGGGCCGATCACACTCGCCAACGCGACCGCCGCGTCTGACAACAGCGTCTTCACCCAGGTCGGTCTCAGCCCCGCGGTCGGCACCCGCCGCGTCGCGCGGATGGCCCAGGCGGCGGGGATCCGCACGCCGGTGTCCCACAATGACTCGATGATCCTCGGCGGCCTGAAGACCGGCGTCTCGCCGCTGGACATGGCGCACGCCTACGAGACCTTTGCCGAGGGCGGGCGCCGCGTCTATACCCCGGGTCTTGGCGCGCCGGAACAGGGCCCGACCGGGATCGCCCAGATCAACTGCCCGGGCAAGGTCTGCCGCCACCACACGCTTCTGGACAGGCCGCATTTCAAGCGGGTCATCCCGCTTGCGGTCGCGCAGACGATCCACACCTTGCTCCAGGGCGTGGTCACCCACGGCACCGGCACCTCCGCCGCCATTTCCGGGGTCGATGTGGCCGGCAAGACCGGGACCACCCAGAATTACGGTGATGCGTGGTTTGTCGGCTGGACACCGCAGATCACCACGGCGGTGTGGGTCGGCTTTCCCGACAAGCTCGTTCCGATGACCACCCTCTTCAACGGCGGCCCGGTCGAGGGGGGCACGTTCCCGGCCCTCATCTGGCACAACTTCATGACCCAGGCGCTGCAGATTCTCTCGGGCTACCAGGCCCAGGACGGCGCCCATCAGCACCACGGCAGCGCCGCATCAACGCTGACTGGTCCTACGACCAGCTACGGCGGCACGGCCAGCGCACCGGCCCCGACTCCGGCGCCGACCGGCACCGCCACGCAGACC
>JALYZB010000354.1 GCA_030945945.1 Actinomycetota bacterium
GGTGTGTGCTGTGTCCCTCGCTATACGAGGCTGAGAGCACAACCCCCTCGGGGGAAGCCCGGGGGTTGTGCTGAGAGCCCCGCGCGGCTGTAACTACTTCAGCTCGACGCTGCCTCCGGCCTCCTCCAGGTCGGCCTTGAGCTTGTCGGCCTCTTCCTTCTCGACGCCTTCCTTGACCGGCTTCGGAGCCTCGTCGACCAGCGCCTTGGCCTCCTTGAGGCCGAGGCCGGTGGCGGCGCGAACGACCTTGATGACCTGAATCTTCTTGTCGCCCGCGGCGGTCAGGACGACATCGAAGGCACTCTGCTCCTCGGGCGCCTCACCAGCGCCGTCGCCGGCACCGCCGCCGCCCGCCGGGGCAGCTGCGGCAACCGCGGTGGCGGAGACGCCGAACGCCTCCTCGAGCGCCTTGATGCGCTCGGACAGCTCGAGAACGGAAATCGTCTTGAGCTCCTCGATCCAATCTTGGGTACTAGTGGCCATGCTTGCTCCTTACTCGTCGGACGGCGGTTCCGCGTCCGACGCGGTTTCCGTTTCAGGTTCTGAAGTTGTTGCGTCCTGCGCCTCGGCGGAGGGCGCTTCGGCGGCGGGGGGGGCGTCCGCCTCAGGCTCAGCGGCCGCCGGTGCCTCAGCCGCCGGCGCCTCGCCGGAGACAAGACCTTGGTCCGCGATGGCCTGCAGCTGGATCGCGACCCCCGCGATGAGGGCGTTCAGCCCCCGGACGAGCCCGGATATCGGCGCGGCGATCGTGCCCACGAGCTGACCTTGGAGCACCTCGCGGGAGGGCAGGCGGGCGATCGAGCGAACGTCGTCGGCGGTGAGCACATCGCCGTTGAGCAGTCCGCCCTTGAATTCGAGCACGTTGTTGAGCCGCCGGGCGGCATCGTTGAGCGCCTTGGCGGCCAACGCGGCGTCACCCTGAACCAGGGCCAGCGCGGTCGGTCCGATCAGCATCGGCTTCAGGTCACTGACCCCGGCCTGGTCGGCGGCGCGCTCGCTGAGCGAGTTCTTGACCACCCGGAAGCGGGCGTCGGCGTCGCGCAGCCTGGTGCGCAGCTCGGCCACCTGAGCCACCGTGATGCCTCGGTAATCGACGGCGAAGATCGCCTCCGCGGAGCCGATCTGCGCGGCGATCTCGTCGACTACGGCTGCTTTTTGGTCTCGGTTCATATCGGTGGGCTCTCTCTCACGAGAAACGCCCGCTCAAGGGCGGGCGTCGATTCGCTGCCCGACACCACCGCGGCGTCGGAAACGTTTCGAGGCTCGCCTGCTCCGGGCTTAGGCGCGCTGGCGGCCGGAGGTCTGGGGCGTATCTCTTGGCTGGGGCGGAGACGATTCTAGGCTGCGACGGGCTCCTCGACGATGTCACGGGTCCGCGAGGGGTCGACCTTGATGCCGGGCCCCATCGTGGTGGCCAGGGTGACCGAACGCAGGTAGCGGCCCTTGGCGGCCGACGGCTTGGCGCGGATCATCTCTTCGATCACCGCGGCGTAGTTCTCGAGCAGGAGACGCTCCTCGAAGTCACTCTTGCCGATCACCAGATGCACGATCGCGGTGCGATCGGTGCGGTACTCGACCTTGCCGGCCTTGGACTCGCTGACCGCCTTGGCGACGTCCATCGTGACCGTCCCCACCTTCGGGTTGGGCATCTTGCCCGAGGGCCCGAGGATCCGGCCCAGACGCCCGACGACCGGCATCATGTCGGGAGTCGCGATCGCGATGTCGAAGTCGTCAAAGCCCTCCTGGATCCGTTTGGCGAGGTCCTCGCCACCGACGATGTCGGCGCCGGCCTCCTGCGCTTCGCGGACCTTGTCGCCCTGGGCGAAGACGGCGATCTTGACCTCCTTGCCGAGGCCGTGCGGGAGCGCGATCGTGCCGCGCAGCTGCTCATCGGCGTGGCGGACATTGAGGCCGGTTCGGATGTGAACCTCGACCGATTGGTTGAACTTGGCGCCCCGCAGCTCCTTGACGAGCGCGATCGCCTCGGCGGGCTCGTACTCGCGTTCGCGATCAAAGCGCCCTTTGGCATCGACGTAGGCCTTGCCGTGCCTGGCCATCAGTTATTCCTCCTCGAACCCATGCTCAGACCACCTCGACGCCCATCGAGCGGGCGGTGCCGGCGATGATGTTCGCGGCCGCCTCGACGTCGTTGGCATTGAGGTCCTTCATCTTCTTCTCGGCGATCTCCTTGAGCTGGGCGCGGGTGATCTTGGCCACCTTGTCGCGATGCGGCTCGGCCGAGCCCTTCTCGAGCGACAGCGCCTGCTTGATGAGCACCGCCGCCGGCGGGCTCTTGGTCACAAACGTGAACGAGCGGTCCTCGTAGACGGTGATCACCACCGGGATCACCGTCCCGGAGTCGCTCTGCGTCTGGGCGTTGAACGCCTTGACGAACTCCATGATGTTGACGCCGTGCTGGCCCAGCGCGGGGCCCACCGGGGGGGCCGGGCTGGCCGAACCGGCCGGGGCCTGAAGCTTGATCTGAGTGAGGACTTTCTTCGCCATGTCTAGACCTTTTTGACCTGGTCGAAGCCTACCTCGACCGGCGTCTCGCGCCCGAAGATCGAGACCAGCACCTTGAGGCGCTGCGCGTCCTCGTTGACCTCGGAAATCTCTCCGGAGAAGTCCGACAGCGGACCCGAGATGACCTTGACCGAT
>JALYZB010000355.1 GCA_030945945.1 Actinomycetota bacterium
CCTCACCACCAGGTGTTCATATCGCGACAAGTCGACGTTATGGCACCACAACCGGATCGTCAAGCACCCAGGGAGCAGCATGCAGCTGCCAGCGACCACCACCGACGAACATGCTCGTCGGCCGAACAGCGACGAAGCCGCACAGCCGCCATCCCCGGCGCTCAGCGCTGCCCATGGTTCCGCTTCGTCGCCCAGGCAGCCACGAACGCCCGGCTGCCGCATCGGGATGGCACTCGATGAAAGCAGTAGCAAGGTGTCTGCGGGACTTGCGCAGTTGGGCGCATTACTTTCGGGTCTCGATCGCCGCATCGACAGCTACCGATCGTGACGACGCCGACGGTGAACTGCACGTCATGGACGATCAGTCGGCTTCCGAGATTCGCTCCTCAGGCGTCTGTGTTCCTCCTGAAGGTGCGGCGCCCCTGTCCCGGGGATGGCGGTCGACAGATGATGGGGTGGGATCTCGTCGGCGGGATGCGGCACACTTCTCGTGTGGAGTTGCTCCTGGCGCGCAACCCGGATTCGGCGAGTTCGTTGCCGTACCTGTTGCGGTTGCCGCTCGACGGCGGATTGGTGTTTCGTACGCGGGGCACGTGGCCGAGGACCAGCGCGTTGTACTGCCATCCGGTCAGTCTTGATCACTGGCCGGCAGAGGCGGAGATCGTGGAGCGCGTGGCGCTACGGGTGTGCGCCCGGCGGGGAGCGGCGATTGACGTCGTGTGCGATCGCGGGCGAGAGCAGCGCTCACAGATCGTGTTCACCCGCGCTCGCGGGCGCGATGTCGTGTTCTGGCAGTCTCCGCGGACACGCAAGCAGTCGCGCCCGGACGTCCGGCTGCCGAGCGCGCGAGCGCAGGGCATCGAGGCGCTTGAGGTCATCGTCGACGCGCACGAGCGCTACCCCTACCGGTTCGCTACCCAGCAGGTGCGTACGGTGCGTCGCGGCCTTGCGTGCGGGGATTATGCGATCAGCCGAGACGGGCGGGTCGTCTGCGCGGTCGAGCGTAAATCGGTCAGCGATCTGCTCTCCAGCCTGGCGAGTGGGCGGTTGCGGTTCGCGCTCGGTGAGCTCGCCGGCCTGCCGCGCGCTGCGGTGGTGGTCGAGGAGAGTTATGCGCGGATCTTCACCCAGCCGCACCTGCGTGGTGCGGTCGCTGCTGATGGTCTGGCCGAGCTTCAGGTCCGTTACCCCAACGTTCCGATCGTGTACTGCGATTCGCGCAGGCTGGCTGAGGAGTGGACCTACCGGTTCCTCGCCGCGGCATCTGAGTGGGCACACGACGAGCCGGCCATCCGAGCTCGCATCGGCAGCAGCGAGGTCCATAACGGCCCTCCGGCACCGTCTCCCTCGAGCGCCGAGTTGCGCGCGTGGGCGCGCGCCAACGGGATCGCCGTCTCAGAACGCGGACGCGTCGGCCGCGAGGTGCTGCAGGCATGGCAAGCCGTGGCCGGCTCCGCATCCGCTGGTGGGTGAGGGCGCGGTGCCAGACCGGGGTGATCAAGGCAGTGAGCGTGAGCAACGTCGCGCCGCGCGGAAGGTGATCGCCAGTTACCACGACGAGCAGCTGCGGCTGCTGCTTGAGCGGGTGAGGGAGGGCTTCGTGCGCATGGATGCCGGAGAGATCGATGCGTTCGAGCTCGACGAGCTCATCCACCGATACAAGCGCTCCGCGCAGAAGTTGTGGTCGTTCTGTGGGCAGACCGGCTCCCAATGGCTGACCGCCGCGCGGACGTTGGAGTACTGGGGCGAGCGCGGACAGGCCGCGGCGGACTGGTGGGCGGCTGGCGAACCTCGCAGCCGCCGGTGAGAGCCGTCAGGCTTTGGTCTGAACCGGTGCTCGGTCAAGTTTTTTCAGGGCGAGCGGAGGGCAGCGGATCGCCTCCTGCCCGAAGCGGCCGACCGGTCGCCACAACCTCACCGTGACCCAATGGTCGTCGAGCTCGAGGACGGTCGCGATCTCATGACGGAGATAGCGGGGCCGAATCTGCCGGTTGAGCATGACGGTGTCGCCTACGCACAGCTCGGCCACCGCGTTGGCGGAGCGAATCGTTTCCAGCAGCACGCGACGAGCCCGGACGGCGTCGGCGATCGCGGCGAGATGCGCGTCCAGCGCCCCGGACGCGACCGCATCAAGCAACGACTGCTCGGGGAGCGCGAGCGGATCATCGTCATGATCTGGCCAGAGCATTGACGGCTGATCGGACCCCGCTCCGCGGCGCATACATTCAATAGTGGACGCCGACCCGGACGTCTCACCAAACGACTGTGATATTGGTCGGTGTGGTGGCCCCCGGGGGGTGGTCGGGGGCACTCGGGTCCGTCGCGTGATCCTGATTGAGCGCAGCGAGGTCGATGGCGAGAGCCGGCGTTAGCCGGCGGTCTTGATCGCGCGGGCGCCGGGACCGCCGGGACGGGAGCTCGTTGTTCGTTGCCGTCGTTGACTGTCGAAGTCATGAACGGCTTGGTGGGGGACGGCGGTGTCCTGCGCAGCGTCGAGCAGGTCGGCGTTAGCGGCGCCATCGGCGGCGCGGTTGGGGTTCGTCGATGCCGAGGATTTTGCGGTTGCGCCGCCGGCGCTCGGCGGCTGCCTCGGCGTCTCGGGTTGCGGTGGCGGGGGTTTGGGCGGTCGGATTTGCTCCGGTTCGCGCGGTGCTGGCACTTGAACGGGTGCAGCAGTTTCGGCCTGCTGTTCCGGTGTCGGCTCGCGTTCATCTGATGGCTCGGCCGGTTTGGTGGCGGGTTCGTCGCCGGGGAGAGCGGTGGGCATGGCCGCGATGTGCTCGGCGGTGGTCTGTTCGTATGCCACGAATTCCCTGTCGGTCAGACCGATCTTTCGGGCCAGGCGGGCGATCCAGTGGGCGACGGATGGGCTGGCGCAGTCGTATCGCACGGCGGTGTACTGGCCGGAGCGGACTGCGTCGCGCCAGCCTTCGAGGATCATCTTCTGCCGGTCCTCGCGGCGGCCGCCGTGCTCGGCGATTACCGCACCTGGCGCTTGGTGGCGTGGTATCCAGACCGCGAGGTCGGCAGCTCCTGTGCGTAGCCGTGTTCGCGGCGCATCGGGACGGCCCAGCGTTCAGGGTCAAGCGCGAGTTCGCGGGCTGACTTCCAGGGGAGGTTGCGGTGCTCGGCTCGTGCGGCTGACCATCCGATCAGCACGCCGTGCGAGATTGTCGTCGGTGCCGGGGGTGACTTCACCGCGCGCACGCCTCCGAGGCCGGTGCGCTCCATGCCGGCCCCGGTCAGCCAGACGACTGATCCTTCGCCCCATACCCACGGTGCTCGAGCTAGCCAGCCCGCCGCCTCGAGCCTGGCCACATGTCGCCTGATGACTCGTTGATCAAGATCCAGCCCTGCCTGTATCGCTGGTAGCGACACGACCCCGAGTCGTCCGATGTAGCGTCCGACCCGCAGACTTCCCGGCCCTTGAACACCCTGCGTTCTCACCACCAACCCTTCCCTCACCTCACACTCTCACCTTTTGACCGCCGTCCGCCCCGCCTACCTGAAACCGGACCCGGTTCTCGACTGGCAGCTGACTACCCGAACCCCACCCATTTGTGCTTGCACGTGGGG
>JALYZB010000356.1 GCA_030945945.1 Actinomycetota bacterium
GCCGTCTCCTCGGCGGTGCGGCTGCCGATGTCCAGACCGCACGGGGCGTGGATCCGAGCGAGATCGGCATCGCTGACCCCGGCGTCGCGCAAACGGCGCTCACGGTCGGCGGTCGTCTGACGGCTGCCCAGCGCGCCGATGTAGCCGGCGTCGGTGGCCAGCGCCGAGAGGAGGGCCGGCTCATCGAACTTCGCGTCGTGGGTGAAGACGAGGACGGCGTCCCGGGGCCCGAGGGTGACGTCGCGCATGACCTCCTGAGGCCAGCCGATGCGGACGTCGGCGGAGGCGGAGAAGCGCGAGGACCGAGCGAAACGGTCACGCGCGTCGACGATTGTGACCTCGTAGCCGATCTGGGCAGCGAACGGGGCCAGCGCAGCGGAGAAGTCGATCGCGCCGAAGATGATCATTCTCGGCGGGAGCGCGTAGGAGCGGATGTGGACGCGGAGATCGTCGCCGAGCGTTGCTCCATCCTCACCGAAGCGCCGGATCGTGGTCTTGCCCTCCTCCAGCAGCCCGGCGGTCTCACGCGCCACATTGCGGTCCAGCAGAGCGCCATGACGCAACGACCCGATGACCTCGCTGTTGACGACGGCGAGCCGAGCGCCGGCCGTCCCACCGTCCAGCAGCGTGGCCACCCCGGCTGGCCGTCCCTCGCCGTGGCTCTCGAGCACACCCTGCTCGACCGCCGCGTCGGCCTCGCGCAACTCCTGAATGAAGATGTGGACCGTTCCCCCGCACATGAGTCCCACGGTTCCGGCCAGCTCGTCCGAGATCCCGTAGGTGAGCAAGCCGGGCCCGCGCTCTCCGGCCATCATCGCCTCGGCCTCGGTGACGACCGCGCCCTCGACACATCCGCCGGTGATCGATCCCTCGATCGCGCCGTGCTCGTCGATCAGCATCATCGCCCCCGCCGGTAACGGCGCCGAGCCCTCGACCTCGATCAGCAGCGCCTGCACAAAGCGCCGTCCGCTCGCCAGCCAGGCCACGGCGGTCTGCTCGGTGACCCGCCCGACTCCGGACTCGACGGTCATGCCGCGCTCTGCGCCGGTCGCCCGTGGCGAGAACCGATGGTGAGCGCTCTCCTCGGTCTCACGATCCCTAGGTTAGTTCCCCCGGCGACCGGGAACAACATTCCCCCGCCGCCGCAGTCAGCGCATAGGCTGGACGGCTGCGCGGCGGGTGTGCGCCGCCGGACGAGAGGAGCCGCAATGATCGTGGTCGTCGGACGGGTGCGGACCGATGCCGACAGGCGCGCGGAGCTGATCCGCCTCGGGCAGCAGGTGGCGCAGGCGTCACGCGCGGAGGCCGGCTGTCTGGGCTACCGCCTCTACGAGGACACCGAGAACGAGAACGACTTCGTGTTCATCGAGGACTGGGAGAGCGAGGAGGCGCTGCGCGAGCACTTCGCCACCCCGCACTTCGCCACCCCGCACATCGCCGCGTTCATGGCGGCGTTCCCGGCGACGCTCAGCGCGACGCCCGACGTGAAGTTCCACACGGTCGCCGGCACCCGGGACCTCACCGAGATCAGCGGGTCACGATGATCGGCGGGCGGTGACGTCGCGGACTCGCTTCTGGAGGGCGTGCTGTGCGACCCGAATTGTTCTCCGACCTGGGCATGACGATTGACGTACGCAACCGGGCCCGGGTCCATCTCTGGTACGGGGCGGAGTTCGGAGTGCGCGCGATACCGTTCACCAGCTCGCGTGATGCGATCGATCACTTCGCGGCCACGACCTGCTGCTTCGCGGTCACCGCGACGCGCTCCGGGCGGCACGAGGTCTATGCCCCACACGGCTGCGAGGATCTGTTCGATCGGCGGGTCGTTCCCAATCGGGTTCTGGCACCGCGCCACGTCTACGAGCCCGAGTGCGAGCGACGGAGCTAGCGCGGTAGATCGAGGTCAGCGCGGAGAGGTCATACAGGAACACCTTGCCGGCGGTGACCAGCAGCAGCCCCAGCCCCGCCGTGCGCAGGGCGGGGCTGCGAATCCGTAGACCGAGGACCAGGACCCCGAGCCCGGTGAGGCTCCATGATCCGCTGACCAGAACCTGGCCCTGTTGGCGGATGCTGAGCGCGAGCACGCCGATGTTAGGCGCCGCTTCACCCTCGCCTTAAGGTCCGCTCTGATATCTGCGTCGCCATGCCTCCCTGTTGACCGTTGGTTTACAAGCGACGGTACGGGAGTCGCCCGGCCTTGTCAACCGCGGGTCAGCAGGGCTGCGGAGCGGGCACGGCTCAGCCCGTCAGGGCCTCTGACAAAGCAGGTGACGGGATGTCGGGAGCGCTCAGGCGATGAACGGCTTGACCGCCCTGAGGACCTTGGCCCTTGCTGGCCCGGCGTGGCGAACGCGCCGGTCGGTGTCGGGCTCTTGTGCAGCAGCGGGTTCAGCGTGGCGGCGTGGTGGGCCTCGATGCTGTGGATGGCCAGCGCCGCGGCAAGGACCTCCTCGCTCTGGATGTGCTGGGCCTGACCGAGGTATGCGGCGGCTCCGAGGTTCTTGACCCCGGCCGCCAGTTTGGTCATCAGCGTGCGAGCGAGGCGAACTTCGTGAACAGCGCGCGGGCCGTGGCGATCCCGAGCGTCACGTTCTCGACCGGGAGGCGTTCGTTGGGCGAGTGGATGTTCGCGTCGGGCAGGGCGAAGCCGCTGATGATCGTCGGGATCCCCCGCCCCGCGAGCGCGGGCACGAGCGGAAGCGTCCCCCCCGTTCGGATCAGCACCGGCTTGACCCCGAGCACCTCCTCGAACGCCGCCACCCCGAGTTCGATCGCCTCGGCGTCAGGCGAGACGATGCCCGGGACCGCCGAGCCGAGCAGCGTCAGATCGACGTCGGCACCCTCCGGGGCCGCGTCCCGGATCAGCGCCGCAAACGCCGCCGCGATCGTCTCCGGATCCTGGCCCGGAGCCAGCCGAATCGATACGTTCGCAACGGCCTCGGCCGGGAGCACCGTCTTCATGGCGTGCGGTGAGCCCGTCTCGATCCCGTTGATGTCGAGCGCGGGCTCGGCAAACGTGCGTAGGTAGAACTCATCCGCGGCGCGAGCGTCCGCCGGGCGCGCCCCCTGGGCCGCGAGCTCGCCACCGCCCGCGGGCAGCGCACGCCAGCCGGCGAGCTCGTCCTCGCTCGGCGGCACAATTCCCGTGCGCAGCGGTTCGGCGAGGCGGCCGTCCGCCGCGACGAGACTGTCGAGGGTCCGGACCAGGGCGTGTGCCGCGTTGAGGGCGGCGCCGCCGTAGATGCCCGAGTGAAGGTCGCGCTCGCCGGTCCGCAGCGTCAGATGGAAGTAGGTCATCCCCCGGGTCGCGAGGTTAAAGGCCGGCACACCGGGGCCGACCATCGTGCTGTCGAAGATAACGGCGACGTCGGCGCCCCGCCGGTCGGCCTCCAGGAACTCGACGATCGTGTGCCCGCCGGTCTCCTCCTCGCCGTCGCAGGCGAAGCGAACGTTGACCGGCAGTTCGCCGGCTCGGGCAAGCTCGCGAGCCGCGCTGAGCAGCATGTAGAGCTGTCCCTTGTCGTCGGCGACCCCACGTCCGTACAGATGCTCGCCCCGGATCTCCGGCGCAAACGGCGGCGAGTCCCACAGCTCGAGCGGATCGGCAGGCTGCACGTCGAAGTGCCCGTAGCACAGCACGGTCGGGGCGCTCTCGGGATCGCAGCTGGCCCGCAGCTCTCCGAGCGCCAGCGGCTGCCCGTTGAAATCGGCGAGCTCGCTGCTGCCGCCCGCGGCCCGGATGAAGTCACACACCCAGTGGCCGGCCCGACGCACGTCCCCAGTGCGATCGGGTTCCGCACTCACCGAGGGGATGCGCAGGAGCTCGGCGAGCTCGTCAAACCAGGCCACCACGGCGACGGACCCTACTTCACCGGCTCGGAGCAGAGCGCACCTGAGCCGTCAAGCGCCGTGTCGTGCGCGGAGCGCCCGGCTCGGCGTCGCGCTGATCGTCTTGGTGGTGCAACCCGTGCTCCAGAGCCGACAGGACGATGGTCGGAGCAGATCGGGGCGCCGGGCGCGCGTGCGCCCGTGAGTCAGTCGATAGGGGTGGGCGCTTCGAGCTGGTGCGGCCGTAGGACAGGCGGCCGATGGGTGTCGAACAGCTCGGCCGGCAGCCACTCCGTCGCCACCGCGTCGACCAGCCCGGCAAGCGTGAAGAGCAGGCGCTCGTAGCGCCGGCGTTCGCGGGTGAACGCCTCCCACGCCAGATCGCGATTCTTCGAGACCGGAACGCCGACCTGCTCGAGCTCGTCGAGCGCGTCGAGGAACACCTGCCGCGGCAGCCGCAGCTCCTGCTCCTGCTCCTCTCCGCCCGGCGGAACGCCCATGAACCGGCCGATCAGGTCAAGCGTGCTGACGCCGGCCTCGATGGTCAGCTCGCTGCGCGAGTCGAGCTCGACCTCGAGCGCCGTTCGGGCCAGTGCGGCCGCATCCAGCACCGCCCCGGCCGAGGTGACCCAGGACATGCCCGGGCGGTGTGAGCGAAAGAAGATCAACTGGGGAAACGAGGTGTGGCTCTCCCCGACGTCGACGAACCAGTCCTCCCAGGAGTTCCAGACCTCCTCAAGCCGGTCAAACCGTCCCAACTCCCAGGAGCGGCGCAGCAGCGCGGTCGGGGTCGGGGGCGAGCCGACCCGCACGGCCAGCTTGGCGACCACCCCCTCGCGGCGCGCAAAAGCTCCGTAGATCGTGGGCAGATACGTCACGACGAGCGCCAGCAGGACCAACCCGATGCCCGCCTCGGTGAAGGCGACGAACTCGCCGGCGACATGGGCGGGGTGCACGATGCCAAGCGTCGTCAGCGACGAACCCGACTCGCTGGCGGCGTCGCGGATGGCGTCATAGGACAGGGGACGACGCTCGACCGCCCACAGCACGGCCGTGAAGGCCAGCGCGACGAGCACCGTCCAGGTGGCCAGCTGGGCCAGAATCCCCATCGGTCCCTGCAACGCGAGCAGATTCTCCCGGCGATGCCACCGGCCCCGGCGGGTGTGCCCGGCCGCCGCCGCGCTCAAGGGCAGCCGCACGGCCAGGAAGGCCACCCGGGCCAGCCGCGCGGGAACCGCCTTGGGCAGCACAACCGAGCGAACCGCCGAGCCAAGCACGACCAGTGCGCCGGTGGCTCCGCTCAGACCAACGAGGATGCGTGCGATCGTCGCCATCGCCCCGGCATGGTGACGGGCAGCGGGCGGCGGCGCTTGCCGGCACCGTTGCGCGAATACGGCCTGTGACCGATGCTGTGCCCGAAGGCACCAACAATCGAGGAGGACGCCACGTGACAACGAAAGCCGACTTCAACGCCGAGGAGTGGTCCACGGTGGTCGATGGGCCGCTCTACGCCGGCATGCGGGTGATCAGCGCCGACCGCGGCGGCACGCTGCGCGAGAGCCTGGCCATGGGCCGCGCCTACCAGCAGGCGCGCGAGTCCCACGGCGAGAGCGGTCTGCTTGACGAGTTGGTCAAGTCACCCCCGGCGATCGATCCCGACCGGGTCCGGGAGTCAGGCGGGGATATCAGCGCGGTCGCCACCCAGCAGTTGCGCAGGGCGATCGGAATCCTCGAGGCCAAGGCGACGCCCTCGGAGACCGACGCCTACAAGACCTTCGTGATGACCATCGCCCAGGCGGTCGCGAGCGCCCACAAGGAGGGTGGCGTGCTCGGATTCGGGGGCAAGGAGATCAGCGATGCCGAGAACCAGGCACTGGATGAGCTTTCGGCGGCACTCGGGCCGCCGCCGGCCGCCTGAACGGGTACGACTTGACAGGTGACCATTTGGTCACGTATTGTTCTCAGGCGTGGACGACGTATTCAAAGCCCTCGCCGATCCAACCCGGCGTAGCCTGTTGGACGAGCTGTTTCGGGAGGACGGCCAGACTCTGAGCGCGCTGGAGGCGCACTTTGAGATCACGCGGTTTGGCGTGATGAAGCACCTCAAGCAGCTCGAAGCCGCCGGACTCGTGGTCACCCGACGGCGGGGCCGGGAGAAGCTGCACTTCCTCAACCCCGTCCCGATCCGGCTCGTCCACGACCGGTGGGTCAGCAAGTACGCCGAGCCCTGGGCCGCAGGGCTCAGCGACCTCAAGCACCGAATGGAGAACGAGATGGAAAAGGTATTCGAGATCTACATCCGCACGACCCCGGAGCGCCTCTGGGAGGCGATCACCGACCCCGAGATCCGGGGCAAGTTCCAGTTCGGCAATCGGATCACCTCAGATTGGACCGTCGGCTCGCGGGTCGAGATGAGCCACCCGGGCGCCGGCGTCCTCGGCGAGGGCGAGAACCTCGAGGTCGATCCCCCGCGGCGGCTGGTCGGAACCTTCCGGGCGCTGTGGGGCGAAGATGTCAAGCAGGAAGGAACCTCACGGGTCACCTGGGAGATCGAGCCGGTCGGCGACTCCTGCCGGCTGACGGTCACCCACGACCAGCTGCGCGAGGGGGCCAACGAGCAACTCTACGGCGGCTGGCCGATGATTCTCTCCGGGCTGAAGACGTGGCTGGAGACCGGCGAGGTGCTGACCACACCGGGCTCGCTGATGTACAGCTGACCCGAGAGCGCTACTGATCGCCGGCGGGCGTGCCGCGGGCGTCGACGGCGGCGCTCGACGGCCGGTCGCGCAGCCGGCTCAGCCACGCGTCAACCCGCGGAAACGCCTCGGCGTCAGGAACCAATTCGGGCTTCCACGCCGGCAGCCGGACGGCGAGCGGCGTCGCGGCGAGGTCGGCCAGGGTCGGCACCTGCCCGGCGAGCAGCCACGGGCCGTCGGTGTAGGACAGCAGCTGCTCGGCGGTGCCCCAGCGCCGTTGCAGGCGGGTGCGCAGGATCGTGACGAGGTCACGGTGATCCTCGTCCTCGAGGCCGAAGGCTTCCTTGCGCATCGAGAGGAAGAAGTTGGAGGTCAACTCGTCGTCGACCCATCGCAGCAGCCCGCGCGCCTTCGCCCGCGCGGCGGGATCGGCCGGCCACAGCGGCGGATCGGGATGGGTGTCCTCGAGCCATTCGCAGATCGCGGTCGACTCGCGGACGGCCGTGCCGTCGAGCTCGAGCACCGGCACTCGGTTGGTCGGGTTGAGCTCGCGCAGGCGCTTGGGCCGCTGGAGAGGATCGATCTCGATCAGCTCGATGGCGACGCCCTTCTCGGCGAACGCAACGCGGACCTTGCCCGCGAACGGCGAGAGGTTCCAGGACCACAGACGAGGGGTCGGCACGCGCGCAGCCTACGGGATCGCGTGCTGATGGCGGCCGCCGGGCCGTGATCGCCCGTCGCCCGCACCGGCGCGCGCCGCTTCAGCTGGGACCGTAGGGCGGGATGTTGCGGATCAGGCTGGGGCGAGGATCGGGCGGCGCGCCGGGACGGGGTGGTGTTTCCACATCGGCCTTCAGCCGGCCCCGGCGCCGCGCGGGCATACCGCTCATCTGCACGACCGTCCAGTCCTCGTTATCGCCGGCTTTCCGGGCGAACCAGTGCTCGTCACCGCTCGACCGGCGATTGAGCTCGACGCACCGGGCGTCAGCCTCGGGTTTGGTCATCCCCGAATGGTACGCCGCGTCGCGGGCGTGGTTGGAAGCCGCTCTCCCTCAGAGCAAACGTCGACCCCACCCGTGTCGAGGGTGGTCGTCACGGGTAAGCGGCAGCACATGTCTCGCATGTCCGTGCTGCTCGCCGCGCTGACCGATGAGCCGGTCAGCACGTCCGAGCTGTACGACCGCGTCGGCTACCTCGCGCTCGTCCGCGTCGGCCTCATCCCCTACCCCGCGTTCCGAGCCGAGCTCGAGCGGCTCTCGGCCGCGGGGGTGGCGACGAGCGAGACCGCGGGTGACGGCTCGACTCTGTGGTGTGTGCCGACGCCCGCCGGTGACGCCGGCCGAGGCGACTCGGGCGCCCCGTCGTCG
>JALYZB010000363.1 GCA_030945945.1 Actinomycetota bacterium
CTTTGAGCTCGTGTAGTCGAGTGAGCGGGGGCCGGTGGTGTAGCGACGACGCGCGTGTGCACGCGCGAGATCATGCCCTTGGGTAGCGGATCCTATCGGGCAGCTGTCAGCTTCCGAACCACCCAGCCGCCGTTGAGCCCGAGTCCGCGGGTTCGACGAGCCGGGCACGCCCGTCGGCGCGCCGCGAGAGCCGCTGTTCGCCGACCGAGTGACTTCAGGGCGCGGGACACTCGAGGAAGACAGCGTCTCCAATCGCAATGCGTCCCGGCTTGACGGTCGCGCCGTAGATACCGAGGCAGTTCTGCCGCTGGCGCGCGATCACGCGCAGCACACCCGGGTCTCGTTCGTCGGTCGTTGGATCGATGTTGACCATGACGCAGCGCTTGTCGCGCTGGTCGGCGCGCATTCGCAGCTCGCCTATCCGCAGTACGCCACCTACCCAGCCGTCTTCGGGGAATGGCTGCTCTTCGTTGGCCTCAACCAAGATGTTCGGGCGGAAACGCTGAACGTCGAGCTCGTTGCTTGCAAGGGCACTGAGCCCGGCGATGGTGTGGGTCGTGATGAGTGAGAGCGGCATCGTGTCGAAGACCCCGACGTTCTGCTTGATGACCCGCACGCCCGCCCCAAGCTCTGCCGAGAGCGCCGGATCGACAACGTCCAACAGCGCTCCCGCGGGGGTCCGGACCAACGTCCGCGAGCTATCTGGCTCGCTCGGGTCAGCGAACCGCGGCCGATAGTGACGCATCCCAGGAACCTCTCTGATCGTTAGCCAGGGAAACCCGCTGCGCTCCAAGCCTGACCGGATGAATGCCCAGCGGCGATCACCGACGAGGCCGTGCCAGGAGACGTCCACCTCCGAGAGGGGCTCCGCCGCCATCGACTTGACCGGGTAGCGCCATAGGCCGACGGCCCGACCAACTTCTCGGCACTTCTCTGCGCTCATCGCAGCTCCCATAGTCGGCTGATCATGGTCGAACGTTTGTGCGGCGCTCGTGCGAAGGGTGGCTCAAGAGCTGCGTGGCCGCTCAAACAGGTCGGTTGTGATGTACCGCTCCGGTGTCGGCCAGGAGAAGACGACTGTCTTGTCCGTCATATTGGCGCGCGAGGCGATTGCGAGCGCCGCGTGTAATGCCGCACCTGAGGAGGCGCCCGCGATGATGCCCTCTTCACGCGCCAGGCGACGCGCAGTCGCGAAGGCGTCCCGGTCCGAAATCGCGTGGACTTCGTCGATGATCGAGCGGTTCAGCACTGCGGGCACAACTCCGACGCCGATTCCGGGGATCCGGTGCTCGCCTGCTTAACCACCCGACATCACCGGTGCGCCCTTCGGCTCGACGGCAGCGATCAAAACATCTGGGTTGTGCCGCCTGAGGGTCTCTCCGAGGCCGGTGATCGTGCCGCCCGCTCCGACGGCACTGACGAATGCATCGACCGATCCGTCTATGTCCCGCCAGATCTCTGGGCCTGTGGTCCGGCGGTGCACCTCTGGATTCGCTGCGTGGGAGAATTGGTCGAGCGTGATGGCGTTTGGGAGTTGCCGAGCGAGGCGGCTTGCGCGGTCGCGGGCGTCAGTCATCAAGATGCCCTCCGTCAGTTCGACATGTGCACCCATCTGGCGCAACATCGCGTCGCGTTCGGTCGACATGGTCTCCGGCATCGTGAGGACTAGCGATAACCGCGGACCGCGGCCACCACGGCGAGGCCGATTCCCCTGTTGCGCCGGTGGCTTCGACGATCGTGCCCCCTGGGCGCAATTTGCCGCTGCGTTCCGCCGCGGCGACCATCCATGGCGACCCTGTCTTTTGACGCTCGCCGCGGGGTTGCGCATCTCCACCTTGGCCCGAATCGCAGCCGGGAGCGCCGAATCGAGTCGACGCAGTGGGATGAGGGGAGTCTTGCCGATGGTCGACAACAGCCAATCCCGGCAGGCCAGCTTCGGTTCAGCCGCCGGCATCGATCTTGTCATCAACCGAGCGGGCTGGCCGGGTGCTTGCGCTCCGCTGACAGCTTTTGGAGCAGCTCGTCCTCTCGCGCTGCGGGCAGCGTTGGCTCGCCGTGATCGGGCTGTGCGTCGTCGCAGACCTTCACATCAGCGATGCTTGTGTCGAGCGGACGCAGCGAGAGGCCTGCTGCACGAGCACGCGCATTGGCAAGCTCGAAGAACGGGTGATCCTCTCGCGGGATCCACAGGGGCAAAGCGGCGTCGTGGTCGGCCAAGAAGCGATCTCCGGCCCAAACGACACGTACATTTGCGCCGCATACGGACGCGGCGATGCTGATGAAGTCCGCAAAGCTCGTTGCCTTGACGGGTCCGACCGCGTTGAAGATACCCCGGACGCCAGCCTCCGCCGCCTGGATCATCCACTCGGCCACGTCGCGGACGTCAATCAGCTGGAGCGGCTGATCGGCTTCGCCCCCGAGGACCGAGCCGCGGGTTGACAGACGCCGCAGCCACGACGTCAGCCTGTCGGTGTAGTCGTGAGGACCGATGATCAAACCGGGGCGAACGATCAGAGCCCGACCGGAGTAGATCTCGGCCGCCTTCGCCTCGCAACGAGCCTTGAGCGCTCCGTATTCCTCCGGGGTTGCGAAGCTCTTCGGGAGGGGTTCCTGGATCTCCCACATTGGCGACGTCTCGTCGGCGTGTCTCGACAGGGGATCGCGATACACAGACACGGTGGACACGAGCGAATAGTGGGCGACCCCCGGTGCGATGGCCGCCGTCGCGGTGACGTCATCGGGGTGGTACGCAGCTGTGTCGAACACGGCGTCGAAGGACTCCCCGGCAAACTGGTCGAGACCGCCCGCACGACGGTCGCCGAGGACTGTGACGGCCTCAGGAAACAGCTCTGCATTGGTCTGCCCGCGATTGAAGAGCACAACATCGTGACCTCGGGCAAGTGCCGCGTGGGTCAGATGCCGGCCGACGAACCGCGTGCCGCCGATGACTAGAACGCGCACACGCTTTCCCATGGACCGGACGGCACGGCCGCAGGCGACCTAACCTGGCGGCCGGAGGAAGCGAAGTCGGCTCTGATGATGGCCATGTGTGGCTCAGTTCGAGATGAGGGCGGGGCGCTCGATGACCAGCTTGACCCAGTCGCGCTCGACGAGGGCAGCCGGCGGTCAGCCCGGTCGACCTTTCTCGTCGTCACGGCATCTGCAGCGAGGGAGCCGGACTCGAGCAGCGAGAGGACGCGCGGGATGTGTGGACGGGGGCGTGTCCGTCCGGTCTTGAACGTGATGACCTCCTCGTACATCTCGAGCAAGAGCAGCTCGCCACGATTGTCAAAGTAGATCGCGGTACTCGTGCAGTTGCCGTCGGGCGCGGTCGAGCGGATCGCCAGCAAGAGCGCCTCAAGCGTGCCGCAGGCGTCGACAGTGATGGGGAACGGGCCGAGACGGCGCGGCCAGGGTTCGGCGGCGACTACGTGGGCGCCCTGTATCGCCGCGATGCCGTTGCGCCGCGCGTCCGCATCGAGATACACGGCCCGAGACGCGCCCTCGGCGACCGCGGTAGCGACGGCGTAGAGCCCGATTGAACCGGGTCCGAAGCCGCCGACAACGAGAACCTCCGCCCCGGGGCTGCGTTGAAGGAAAGGTCCAACGGCACGCCAGCCATCAACGATGTTGTCTGACGCGCTCGCTGCCATGACCGACGGCACCTTCGTTGGGATGGGCACGAGCATGTGGTCGGCGAAGGGGACACACACCAGGTCCGACGAAAAACCGCCCCATTCCTGGACCTGTGGACCAAAGCCGTAGGTTGATGCTCGTGGGACGCTCTGACAGTTGCTTGTCCGCCGCCCCAGGCAAGCCGGACATGTCCCGCATGAGATCTGAAACGGGATGCTCACCCGATCTCCCACGCCGAAGTCATTGACCGCGTCGCCCAGGTCAACGATTTCTCCGACACCCTCGTGGCCAATGGCAAACGAGGAAGAAACGAGGAGGTGCCGGCCAGGGTCAACCCGTCGAGATCGCAGGTCGCGACCGCCAACGGTCTCACGACACACGCCGTGTCCTTGTGAGCTGGGCGTCTCGCACCTCTTCCCAGCGCAGCTCGTCAGCGCCGATATACGTCAGTTGTCGCATCTGCCCAACGCGTAAGCGTCCGAAGTGGCCGCTTCGGAGGTTCGGGTTTGCACACTGCGCCCATGTTCTCCAACGTTACGACTCAAGCCGGCAAGTCTGATGGGCCAATCACGACTCCATGGAGGGCCAATTCACCACGGTCCCCTGGCTGACGGCCAGTCTTCGCCGCGCGATCTCCGACTGGCGGATCCGGCGAGCGATTGGCACTCTCGCAGGCCCCGGAACCCACGCTGAGCGAGCCGCAGCAGCGCGACGGGACGCCCATCGTCCCCGCTCCGGCGTGTCGCGCTTTATCCGCCGACTGTTGACCGAGCCGGACATCTCGGGGCGGCCGCCGTCCGTCATCGGGATCGCAAGCGTCATGGGTTCAGAATCCTGGACGGCGACGTCGGGCGTGCTTGAAAGCTGGAGCCTCATGGGCGCCGCGACGCACGGTCGCTATTCGGGCGGGGGACCAGCCAGCGTCCAAATCAACGCCCGGCAGAGAATTATTCACTGGCTGTCGTAGGTCGCTGCGGGTGAGCCGTGCAGCTCGTACCCGAGATTGAGCGCCTCGCTGACGCGGTCACAGGATGCGTCGGCAGCCGGTCCTGTGAGGGCTCGGTAGCGAGGGTGGAGCCGTTCAGAACACAGGTCCGCTTCCCTCACTTCGTGCGGCAGCATACGCGATCTACGCGACCACCGGCTCACCCACGTCGCCCCTGGCGAGAGGCGACTTGTTGCAGGATCGCGCGAGCCTCGGAGCCGAGTCGAGCAACGACAGCTGCCGCTGGGTCTTCCGTGCCGAGCTCAAAGCCCTGACCGGCCCAGAGGTTGAATCCGTCGGCATCTCCCCGCCGGCGCGCCTCAGCCCGCACCGGGGACGTAACGTGATGGATCTCGGGATACCCCTGAGGCGCGGTTGCCGTGTGCTCGTGCTGGAAGCGATTGACGATCCCGCGGGCGAGTCTCCCGCTGAAGGCGCGAGTCAAGCCGGTCTGCCCCGGTCGGGCGAGAGCTGACCGGTGAGCCGGCGACGTCGCGGCTTCGGGCGTGCGCATCAGGGCAGTACCGATTTGGGCGGCAGAGGCGCCCGCGCATAACACCGCCGCAACGCCCGCTCCGGTCATGATCCCGCCGGAGGCGACGAGTGGTACATCAATCGCACGACGCACCAGGCTCAGAAGAGCCAGAAGCCCGAGGCCGTCGGGCTCCGGATCGTCGGCGAACGTCGCCCGATGGCCACCGGCCTCGGCACCCTGAACCACGAGCACGTCCGCCCCGGCCCGGACCGCATCGCGCCCCTCCGCCGGAGTGGTGATCGTCACCCAGACCTCTGCCCCGGAGGCCTGGAGGCGACGCACGACGGTCGATGCGGGACAGCCGAAGGTGAACGACACGACCGCGACCTGTTCATGTCCGACGAGGTCGAGCTTGGCGTCCCAATCGTCGTTATCGTGACGGGGTGACCCGAGCTCCACGCCGTAGCGCGCGGCTTCCGGACGCAGTTCGTCGAGGTAGGGCGCGAGCCGATCCGGTTTCGCCGGCTCCGGATCGGGGACGAACAGGTTGACGCCGAACGGGACGTTGCCGAGACGGCGCAGATCCGCGATCTCCTCACGCAGGGTGTCCGCAGTCTTGTACCCGGCAGCGAGGAAGCCAAGGCCGCCGGCGCCACCGACAGCGGCGGTGAGCGCCGGCGTCGATGGGCCGCCTGCCATCGGTGCCTGGACGATCGGCTCCTTCAGGTCATCGAGGATCACGGCTTCGTTCCCGATCCTGATCCGATCAGTCCGGCCCGCCGCTCCACGGCCGCGGCGACCTCCCGTCGTCTGTCGACGCTCTCGATCAGGCCGTCGGTGAGCAGGTCTGCCTGCGAGACCGGGATACGGACACTTGCCTGCTCGATGATGTCCGCGCCGGCGTACTGCAGCACCTTGCGCAGCGATGCGTGAGCGTCCGCAGCCCCAGTCGGCGCCGCGGGTCCGGCGGCACTGATCCAGGCGACCGGCTTGGCGTAGAGGCCGCCGTCGCCGATGGTCCACTCGAGCAGGTTCTTGAGAGCGGCCGGGATGGCGCCAGCGTACTCGGGAGTGCAGATGAGGACCGCGTCGGCCCGCGCCACCGGCCGCCGCAGCAGGGTGACCCGATTATCGACCGCAGCGCCCTCCAGGTCGGCGTCCGGATTGAACAGGGGCAGCTCGCCCAGTCGGTCGAAGGTGTCGGGTCGGACCTCGGGAGGCGCCAGCTCGGCCGCGGTGCGCACGACAGCGGTGTTGGTCGATCCAGCCCGCCCGCTCCCTGAGATCATGAGGATGCTCGGCGTCGGATTGCCAGGCCGCGGCTTGCGGACCGTTGTCATCGCGCGATGCCGGATATCCGTGCGACGACTTCGACGGTCTGAAGAACGGTCGCGAACTCCCCGTGAAGGTTGGTGGCGGTGACGCGCGTCAGCTCGTCGGCGCTCATCCATTCCCCCGCGAGGTCTTGGCGGTCGAATGTGTGGGTGGCGTCCAGAATGAACCACGTCTCGTAACCGAGGTTGCCGGCCATTCGTGCAGTGGTTTCACAGCAATGATTCGTCGTGATGCCGCAGACCGCGACACCTCTGATCCTCCTCGCCATCAGCCATTCGTGGAGGTCAGGTTGTCCGTAGAAGGCGGAGTTCACCTCCTTGGCGACCAGGAGGTCAGGCTTCCCGTCGAGAATCGACTTGAAATCGTTTCCCGGCTGATCCGGAGCCAGCGGGGCGGCGGGAGCTCGGGAGTCGTGACGGACGAAGACCGTCGGCCAGCCACCCTCTCGCCAGACCGCGATCAGAGCTGCGATGTTCTCCTCGCACGACGGGTTGTTGCGCCTTCCCCACACCCTCGCCTCGAAGCCACGTTGGACGTCGACGACGATCAGCGCGATCGGGTCAGTTCCGTCGGTCATCGGTCACGGCACCTCGCTGCAAATTGAAATGGACTGGCCGGACAACATCGTGGCGCGATCGGGCGGACAGCGCCTGGTCCAGTTGCCGTAACGATTGAGGCCACACCGACGGGTCGGGTTCGGTCCCCGCACGCCGGCGACTCCCAGCGCAGCTCCCCGTCGATCACGACATCGGTGGGCACGAGACCGATGGCGCGCGCCACCCGGCTCGAGGCGTCGTGTCGCGGATGGATGTGGGCACGCAGCCGCCTCCCGTACGTGGCGTTCGAAGCGGGCACGGCACTGCTCGTCACTCGCCGGGGCGCCACCAATGTGGCGGTGGAGCGAAACGTCGTTGAGGATGTGCGCCATCTCGACCGCATCTTCCACTAGGAGCGGAGCGAGGATAAGGCGCGCGGACTCAAGACGAGCCGCGATGCGAGACCCAGCGCCGCTCTCACTTTCCGCTAGCAACTCGACGCCAGACCGAGATCGCCCTCGGCAGCTCGTTCGACCTC
>JALYZB010000138.1 GCA_030945945.1 Actinomycetota bacterium
TGAGGGTTTACCGATTCGAGCGGGCGAGCGAACCAGTTGCCGGACGGGCATTTCGCTACAGCAGCCACGTCGCGAGCTGTCCGGGCGTGGCTGCATGAGCGGCAATGCAGGCTCCGCGCGCGGACACGGTCGGCGGCTGGCGAATGCCTGCTCGCGACGGAATCCAGTCGTCTCGGGCTGGTGGCTGCCTCAGCGAGAAGCAGGAGCGTAGCTGGCGCGGGCGGTGTCGTAATCTCCATGTCCCGTTGACTCTCGCGAATGACCGTGCCACCGCTCCTTGTGCAGCGGGGCACTGCATGTTTGGCGGGGGCGGCGCGCTTGGCGTGCGTTAGTCGGGATTGGTGGCGGTGACGATCCAGACGGACCCGCCACCGACGATGGAGCCATCGGGCTGCTGCCAGGCGGCGTAGTGGTCGGCGAGGGCCTCGGCGATCTCGGGTCGCCGGCGTTCGCCCAACTCTCCGTTTAGACGGATGAGCTCGGCCCCGGGGCCGATGGCGAGCAGCGCGTCGACCGCTTCGTCGATGTCTTTCCCCATGTAGTACGGGAAGTCACGACACTGGAGATCGACGCCGTCAAACCCCGCCGCCTGGAGAATGCTGCGAAGGGTCTCAGGGTTACCCAGGGAGAACGGTCCCGGGCCACACGTGTCGGCTTCATACTCGTCAGGCCGTGACAGGAAGCGCTGCACCACCATCTCGGTCTCCGCCCAAATTTGGCTGTCGCCCTTGCGGCGCCAGCAGATCTTGGCGAGCTGGCCTCCGGGCTTCAGTGCTCCACGAATTGCGCGCATCGCGGGCACGGGTGCAGCAAAGAACTGTGTACCCATGCGTGAGAACGCGTAGTCGTAGATCGGATCCCAGTTCGCCGTCTGCGCATCGGCAACCTCGAAGTCGATGTTCTCAATACTGGCCTCGGCGGCCTCGCGGCGGGCATCCTCGATGAACCTGGGGGAGGAGTCGGTGCCAAGCGCGAATCCTCCGACTCCCACGAGCTCAGCGAGTCGCTGAGTAGTCTCGCCGAACCCGCAGCCCACGTCGATGCAGCGTCCGCCCGGTGCTGGCGCCGAGCGCTCAAAGGCCTCCTCGGTGACCTCGTCCAGCGCACCAACAAAGACCTTGCGGTTCGACTTCCAGCGCTCGTAAAGCACAGTGTCCCACGCCCTTACAGCCTCCTCGTTGGCGGGTGACACCGCCCCAGCAGACGTAACGCGCACCATTGACGCAGGCTACCAGCGACCGGCCGGTGACCCGCCCCAGGCCTCGGCTCAGTTATCGAGTTAGTCGACCGGCCGGAAGCCCGAGCAGACACTGCGCATCCAGTCGATGCGTCCGTCTCGAGCAGAGAGGTACACCTGCTGCTCGACGACGAAACGCCCTTCCGAGTTTCTCACACCGAAGCGGTATCCGACGCGTTCCCGGTCGGCGAAGGCGTCCGTATCTAGGCTCAGCAGCTCCTCGATTTCGTCGTCCTCCTCGAACCACTGCATCAGCACGCCGGAGATGACCGACGCTGGGTCGCTCGCCTCCCAGCTTCGATTCGGTGTCAGACCCTTGAAGTCGATCTGCGGATGCAACAGCGACGAGATCTTATGGAAATCCTTTTCGGCGAGCGCCATTGCGAACTCGCGTCCTAACGTTGCTGGCTCAGGGATGCCTGCATTATGAGCAACCGTCTCGGACGCCGCAGCCAGGCGACCGCTTCAAGCGAGGACCAGCTGCCCGGCAGCGATCGACACCGCCACCACTGCGTTGCCCCTGTCGCCGCTCGAGCAGAAACGAACAGGCTCCTGGCAACACACCTGCATCGTCGCGTGGCTGTCGCACAAAGCAACGGGGTCACCGAGTTCTTGTGCGTTTGCCGCAACGTCGCCATTCTCGACTGGATAGTTTGAGTCGCGGAGGGGCCGTCCGTGGCGGCTGCGCCGCTCTCAGGAGGCCGGCCAAAACGGAGCTTGTTGAATTCGTATAACGGCCTTGGTTTGTGCGACAGCCTCTCGCCAAGGCGGGTCTATGACCGCGGCTTCTGCTTCCGGTGGACGCCACCGTCGAAGCAGGAGTGGACTGGGGTGGGCGCCACTGCGCCTCCGGTCACGGTTTTGTCCATTGTCGTGACCGTTGCCCGACTGTCCAATACCGGTTTCGACGTAGAGAAGTTCCCTGATTACGATCTCAACCAAGTCCCCCGAGAATCCCGGCGGCGGCCTTCGCGCGTGCAGCCTCATTTGGCGTACCAGGATCTGGGTGCAATCATCCCCGGTGTGAGCCCCGCTGGGTCAGGCATAGCCCGGTTTCACGACGAACTGGGCGCGCGCGTCGACCGCCCTCCCGATGGATCCAAATCGCGGTGGCGGGGATCCAAATCACGGCGGCTGATCCTTGCCTACCTGACCGGGCTTGGCCTCGTCATGGTCTCTGGCCTGCCCCCGCCCGCTGTCGGCTATGTGGTCATCTTAGGTGCGTGTGTCTTCTTGGGAACTGTGCTTGGAGCGCTTGGCGGGGAGTCCAACGGGCTCAGAGACCACCGCCAGTAATCTGCCGATCTCAGGACACGCCACCTTCGGCAAGCCGCCAGAAGTGCGCCTTGAGTCACGAAATTGGTCGTCAAGAACGTGATCGCATTGCTGGTCACGGCGGGGTCGCTGGCGCAAACGTGACTCGGCGGCCGGGAGACCACCCGGGAGCCGACGACCCGCCGCCGGCTCGGCGCCGGCTCACAGACTTCCGCAAAGTCGCCGGACCGGCCACGAGCTTCCGACTGCCGCTTCCTACGCCGCACGACGAGCAGCGGAAGTGTTAGAGAGATATGGCACTTTAGAAAGCTGTCCTTCGTGGCTTGTCTGGCCAAGTCGGCGGTGAGATACTCCAAGCCAGCCCTATACCTGCACCGTCTGCCGGAGGTGAGCCACATGTCCGAGCTGGCCCATGTTCTCGTCGTCGCCCATCAAACGGCGGCGACTCCAGCTCTACTCGAGGCGGTGGGTGAGCGTGCTCACCGTAGTGCAGCCACTTTCCACCTGGTCGTGCCGCGCCAGCAGCATGGCATGCACAAGGTGGTCGATCCGCAGGACACCGGCGATGACGAGGCCCAGCACGTCCTCGCTGAGGCCCTGCCGAGGCTGACCGAGACCGCCGGCCAGCCGGTCACCGGCAGCGTCGGAGATTCTGAGCCGCTGATGGCCATCCAGGACGCGATCCACCTCGGGGACTACGACGAGATCATCATCTCGACGCTGCCGCCAAGGCTGTCGCGCTGGCTCAAACTCGATTTGGTCAGCAAGAGCCGGGCCCTGGGGCTGCCGGTTACTCACGTCGAGGGCTTGACCTCAGACCGGAGCGAACTGGCCTCCACTTCATAGGCGGACACGCTGTATCGATTGGCCGCGGCTGCGGCGTCAACGCATTTCGCTCAGCCAAGCCAGCTGAACGAACGCCTGCCACATATCGCTTGCGAGGCGGTCGTTGACCTCGGCCGGTCGCTCGAGCGCCTCGGTGAACGCGACGGTCGCTTCGCGCAACAGCCGGATACTCGAACGATCAGCCGGGATCTCCTCGGCCCTCGATGCCGCCGCCTGGAACACGAACGCCGATACGTTCAGGTGCGACGCAGCAGCCGCTCGCTCGAGCAGGGCCTTGTCGCCCGGACCGACCCGGATCTGGGGTGACCGAGACACCCGCAGTGCACGACGACCAGCACTCACCCGCACACTCCTTCCTCGTCAAGCAGGAGGCTTCGAGAGTCGGCTGCGAGCTGTCGAGTTTGAGCAGCTCCAGTAGCCCGTGCGCGCGGTCACACACTCCTGCTTTCGTCGGTCGGTGCGAATCTCGCGGTCGGCGTCGGCACACTTCCTCTGCACGGAGAGGAGGCACGTTGCAACTCGCGGCCGCGCCCCGAGCCGCGGCACCTGCTTTGTGGCCTGACGGCGATGGCGCTGGCCCTGCGGCCAGGATTCTCAGCCCCGGCCCGAAAGCCACCGACGGCGCATTGTGCGTCACGAGGCGGGAGGCTTGAGTTGCTGGTTCTGCCTGCAGGGTTAGTGGGCCTTCTACCGGCGTTTTTCCACCGTCTCGGTGGCTTCGTCTCTACTCGATGCGCGCTTGGGGCTTACCCCTCTTCCTGGTCAAGGCTGGCGACATAGGGAGGGCGTCACGCGGCAGTTGTGTGAGGAATCGAAATTGTTTAGGTGGCGTGTGACCGCGGAGCGCGCAGTTCCCAGCCACACGGTCTACCTCAGCATGTCCGAGCGCCGTCCTCATGCGGACCGGGTCGATCCGGCCGGCGCGCCTCGGCAGCCAAGTCGAGGCCGAGCAGCAACGCCAAGATCGGCGGCGAGCTTGGCGTACCCCGGATTGTCGAACGGACCGAACGCGGATGACCCGATCTGCTCAAACGACGTCGCTCCGGCCCAGAACCGCCCGATCACGCCGAACACGAACTCGTTCGGCGGGTCCTCGCCAAGCCGCACCCAGTCACCATGCTCAGGCACCTCGCACAGAAGCAGGGCAGTAGGTGGGGGTGGACTCACCGCTGCGGTTCGTCGCACCGTCGCGGCCGCCCACTCGGCAGCGGCGCGGATCGAGAACAGGGACCGGACCGTGCGGTTGCGACGTATGACGTCGAGGAAGTCGACATGGATGGCCGCCTCGTAGACATCAGGCTGCCCGGCCTCGATCACCGATGCTCAATCCGCGTCGCGTCGAACGCGGGCATCAGAGCGTCGAGCAGCATCGACTACCGAAGCCGGAGGCGGCGAGGACCATCGCGGATGGTTCGCTGGACTCACGTGAGCCCAGCGGGGGTTCCGAGAACCACTAAGGCGGCGTGCACGTCGCCCGCCGCCGCGAGGATTGGTTGGGCCGGTCCGCTCTGAGCACTCCCAACTCGTGGCTGGGCACGAAGCCCTGCGGCCGTCGCCCGCTCAGCGCCCGCTGTGGCGGTTCGCAACGCTGCCTGCTCGGAAGCGGCGTCGATATTCTGATCTCCGGCATAGGGAGCCGATCCCCTGCCCATGCTCGTCGCTCCGTTGCGGACCATCATCGAGATGGCGTCGCGGGCTGTGCCTCCTGCTCCTCGTTTTCCAGGCCGCGTTGGTAGGCGGCGGCTTTGTCGCGTGCCTCGTCCTCGGTGTCGTGTCGCGAGACCGGGGTGGGGTGGTGGACGAGCTTGACCGCCCAGCCGCCGCTTGGCCACGGCTCGACGTAGGCCAGCGAATTTGGGGTCACGCGCGGACCGGGCTGATGGCGAGCGCCGGGCGGGAGACGGGATTCATGACGGATGGTCTGCTTCGCAATTTTCTCGACGTTGTCGGCGACATCCTGTGCAGGCTCGATCCGGAAGGGGTCATCAAGCGTGCGCTTGGCGCAGCTCGCAACCTGATGATGCGTGTGCCGAGATCGGTCCATTGCCGTATGGCCTCTAGCTGACCACGGCTGCGGCCGGGCTACGGCCGGCGTGATCAAGGTCTGCCTGCCGGACCGCACGCGCGGCTCGGGTCAGCACAAGCAGCGGACAGCGAGCGCTGCGCGCCAGTTGACGTGATGTGCTCCCGTGCACGAACCGGCCAATCGGACCGTAGCCGCGCGAACCAACCACCAGCAGGTCGAGTGACGCGCTGTACACCGCCAGCTCTTCGGCCGCCACCCCATAGGCGGCATGAGGCTCGACATTGTCAAGCGCGGCGATCCGTGCCCGAGCTTGGTCAACGAGGGTGGGCAGCGACTCGATAGCCATGCCTCCGCCAGGTACCGACAGGTACGCCGAAACCGAGACGGCCTCAAACGCCGAGAGTTTTGCGCCATGCTCGGCCGCCAGTCCTCTCGCGACAGCCAGAGCGTGCTCACTTTCCGACGACCCGTTGTATGCCACACCAATCTCGCGCAGCACAGCCGGACGCTCTGCGTATCCAAAGGGCGCGATGGCGACCGCACACGGCGCACCATTGAGGGCATCACTCGTGTCGTCTCCGACCATGACACGTCCGATCAAACTCCGGTGGCACGAACCGAGAACCAGCAGGTCAGCACGTTCGCCATCCGCAAGCTCGTGAAGGCCGCGCCCGACTGACTGAGAGTCGACGCACCGCAGTTCTGCTCCGTCGCGCATCTCGTCCCGCGCGGCGGTGTGCATCTCGAGGGAGCGCCGGCGTTCAAAGTCGGGGCTCGTGCCGCGCCCGGTCAAAGGATCGTGGACGAACACGCGGGCCAACAGGACCGACCCGTCGCTCGCGACCAAATCCTTCGCCAAGGCCCTGGCGTCCCGGCCGCCTTGGGTCTCGTCAACACCAACGATGACGCTGCTGAACATTTGATACCTCCATGCGGAATGTGAAACAACCGTAGCCGTGCTCCACGTCTGCCTCACCGGCATAACGCCACATTCGGATGCGGGTTTCTACGCGGGTGCTCGGCGGCTCCCGCCACGCCACCCGCGTCTCGATCTCATCGACGTTCACATGATGATCGTGGCGGATGTGCGGCGTGGCGACACCACGCCGATGCCGTCCGCGCGGGCCTGCCGTGCCATCCCCACGCTATCGCGGAGGCTGCGCCGCGCCATCGTCCAGTGCCGGAGGGATGTGGCAATGTACGTCGATCACCCTGGCGTGCCGACGTGCTTCAGAAGGTGAGGCGCGAGGTACCGGGCCGCGACCATGGGTATGCGCGAACCTCGAAGTACCTCCGTGAGCTCTGATAGACCGCCGTCACCGCCCGTGATCTCCGCACGTAGGTGTAACGGTTTGTCGCCGGTTAGCAGGATCCCTTCCACCACTGGTATGAACTGCCGTAGCTCCACCGGCGCTCCCGCCTCAGCCGCGATCGACCGGGCAGCGACGTCGGCCTGCTGGGCGGCGATGCCGCCGTGCTTGACCGGAAAGTCGGTCGCATCGCCGGCCGCCCACACGCCCTCAATCCCCCTGACCCGGCTGTGGACATCGACCGGTATGAACCCAGCCGGATCGTGCGGTAGCCCGGGCAGAGCAGGACCACGGAGCTCAGGCAGCGCCACGATGCGGTCGACCTCAAGCGTCCGGTCACCGGGATGAATGCTGATCGTTTTCGCCTTTGGGATCTCGCAGCATGCCGAGGTGATTACCTCGATCCCGCGCTGAGCCAGCAGCCGGGCCAGGCCCTGGCTGACGCCTTCGCCGAACACGGCCAGTGGAGCCGCTTCAGGGGTCAGGATCGTGATCGCCAAGTCGGCCTGCATGTCCCAAGCGCGCTCGGCGGTCATCAAAGCGAGCTCGTAGACCGGCAGCGGCCACGGCATCGGCGCTGGAACCACGAACGCCAGACGCCGAACATAGCCCCCTTCCACGTCCTGAATCAACCCGTGGAGCAGCTCGTCCATGCGCGCGTCATCCACACTGGTCACATGCTCATAGCGCCGGTGAAGGCTCGCGCCCAAGCCGACGAGCAGCGCGTCAAAGTGCAGCTCGATACCCGAGGTCGTCAGCGCCACGCGGCGTTTCACGTCGACCTCACCGAGACCGTCCCGGACCAGCTCGGCTCCGGCATCCTCCGCCAGCCCCGACAACGGGTATCGCGGCGCCCATCCGGCGGCGAACGGCTCGCCGACTGTCATCGGCCGATACACGAATTCATCCGTCGGAGCGAGCAACGTCAGATTGACCCGGTGGTCAGCAAACTCGCGGAGAGCGAACGCTGCCTCCAGGCCCGCCACGCCTCCGCCGGCGATCAGAACATTGAACCGTCCGGAATTAGCCGAATCCTGCGCTTGGCCGTTGGCTCTGGCCATGATGTACTCCCTTATCCGATGACTTTGGTGTGAGAACTGGCGGCTGCCCCATCAGCGCGCGCGACGCGAAGCGGGGTCTCGGGATCCGTAGTCTGGTTCCGGTGTGCATCAGTCGCTCACCATGTCTCGCTCATCTACGCAGGGCCGAAAGCGGGCGCTGCGGTACGGCTGCCTGCAACCGGATGCGGGCGTCCACGATGACCGCGTCTCGCGGACCCACGATGACCGGGTTGAGGTCCAGTTCGGCGATCTCGGAGTGCGTGTCGACCAAGGCGCTTAAGCGCAGCAGCACATCCTTGACGGCCTCGATGTTGCAAACCGGCGCGCCGCGGTAGCCGTTCAGCAGCGGGTACGTCAGCAACGTGGTCAGCATTTCGCCGGCGTCGACGTCAGTGAGCGGCCTAATGCGTACCGATACGTCCTTGAGCAGCTCGGCGCTGGTACCGCCGGCTCCGCAGACGACCACGGGGCCGAAGTGCTCGTCGTGTACGCGCCGATGAACAGCTCGACACCCGTGGGTGCCATCGGTTGGATCACGAATCCCTCCAAAGGAAAGCCTGCGCGGGTGACGGCCGCCTTGATCTCACGGGCACCGGCACGCACAGCGGACGGCCCCGTCAGCCCTATCTGCACTGCGCCGGCGTCAGTCTTGTGCATAAGGCCTCTTGCTACCGCTTTCAGCGCTACCGGACCGCTGAACTCCGCTGCCGCCGCGACGGCAGCGCCGATCCCGGCGGCGACGCGGGTGGGCACCAGCGGCAGCCCGTAGCAGGCGAGCAGGTCTGCGACCGCCTGGGGCCCAGCCAGCCGTCGCCGGCGCCCACGGCGAGGTCGACGGGTCCGGGCACGTCGCCAACCGAGCGGTGAGCCGGACTGCCCTGGACTGTGCACTGGCGGATCCGTCGTAGCAGAGCAGGATCATCGTGTCGGTCCCGTGATCCCTGGATCGGGCGCTGCGGTGAAACGATGCATGGGATCGGCTCCTAGCGCGTGGGGTATCGCGTTGACCGAAGGTCGACACGTCGACGCCGGCCGAGTGTCAGAACCGGAGAATTTCGCCCGCCGAGGGTAAAGGCGAAGCGAGCACTACTCTACACCGCGCGTGATGCCCGCCGTTGCTGTTGTCGCTGACGTCGGCGCAACGCTATAGAGCCACATCACAACAGCCCCTTAGAGAGGTCGCCCGAGAGGTCAGCGCAGACCACGCGGGCCAGTCGATTCATGCCACCCGAGCGACTCCGATGACGGTCCTTGAAACCGCCGAGCCTGGGCGTAAAGTCCGCCGTAAGTGACGATCGCCAACCCTCGCTCCGGCCGTCACCGCGCCTCGGCGCTTGCTGCGCGAACCTGTCATTTCAGAATGGCTCGCCATTGCCTAAATCGTTCCCCCCAAACCGAAACCCCACTAGACACGGGCGATTCGGCCCGTTTGCGCCGGTCTCGAAAACCTGTATGGGCTTTCAGTCCATCGGGGGTTCGAATCCCCCCGCTCTCCGTGTGACCCGTAAAGTCCTGCAGGATCGGACATAGGCGGCGCCGACTGCGCCCGCCGCCATACTGATCAGCAGTCCCCAGTTGCGCCCGGACGTCACCGCCCAGACCCTACGGACTCTGACAGTGACAACACTCTCGATCGCCGGCTGCCGCACGGCTTCTCATCCCGCATTGTGCTGGCACCTGAGTCGACGGCTCAGCATTTCTGCTTCGCCACGCAGGCCGACGATGCGGGGCGTGACGCGCCCGACTCCGACCGCTTGTCCTCGTCCTTCCCGGGCGAGCGCGACGCGCGGCCGCGCGTTCCCGTCGAGCCCCCTCGAGCATCCCTCGCATCTCGGCTCTAGACGACTCGGTGGCCGCGACGTCTCGAGCCGAATTCGTCGCCAGGCGCCTCCACTAGTCGAGAACGTACCTGCCGGGTCCATCCGCCAGCACGCGGTGGCGGCGGCTGCCGATGCGTGGTGGCTTGGTGAGTGGACCCGCGCGGTCCATCATCCAGCGCGCCCAGTCTTCCCACCAGGATTCATCCTTGCGGGTGGCCGCTTCGCGCCACTCCTCGGCGGTTGGGGGGTTCTCGTCGGAGGTCATCACCCATGCCTTGGGTTCGGGTGGACTCACGATGCCGGCAATGTGCCCACCGCTCGCGAGGACATAGTTCACATCGCCGCCCAGCAGCCCGGTGGTCTGGTAGGACGAGCGCCACGGCACGATGTGGTCGCGCTCTGCTGCGACGACGTAGGTGTCCGGCCTGACCGCGCCGAGGTCGAGCCGCTGCCCGCCGAGCACCATGGTCCCGTTCGCGAGCTGGTTCTCCATGTAGCACGAGCGCAGGTACCAGGAGTGCATGGCGGCCGGCAGGCGCGTCGCGTCTGCATTCCACGCCAGCAGGTCGAACGCCGGGGGCTGCGCGCCCATCAGCCAGTTGGAGGCCACGTAGCTGAAGATCAGGTCGTTGGCCCGCAGGGCGTTGAACGCACCGGCCATATCGGCGCCATCGAGATAGCCCTTGCGCGCCATGCGGTGGTCGAGCTTGACGATCGTGTCCTCGTCGACGAAGCAGCCCAGGAGCCCCGGCTCGGTGTAATCGAGCAGGGTGTTGATCAGTGTCAGCGTGCCGATCTGTTCTTCGCCGCTGGCGGCGAGCTGCGCCGCCGTCATGGTAGCCAGCGCGCCCCCGAGGCAGACGCCGAGGATGTCGACGGTTTCTGAGCCCGTGATCTCCCTGACCGCGTCAAGCGCGGCGCGCATGCCGTCGGTGGAGTAGTCGTCCATCGTGATCCCTGCCATTGCGGCGTCTGGGTTGCGGTAGCTGATCGCGAATACGGTCCGCCCGTGCTGGACGGCCCATTCGATCAAGCTGCGGCCCGGTGCGAGGTCCATGATGTAGTACTTGTTGATCCACGGTGGGCTGGCGAGCAGCGGGACGGCGTGCGCCTCGTCGGTCTGGGGCAGGTACTGCAGGAGCTCGATCAGTTCATTGCGAAATACGACCTTGCTGGGCGTGGCCGCAATGTTCTCGCCGAGCCGAAATGAGCTCGTATCGACCTGTCGCGGGCGGCCACCGTTGTGGCGGAGGTCGTCTAGGCAGTTGCGAGCTCCGTCGAGCACACTTCGCCCCCCGGTGTCAAAGGCTCGCTTGAGTGCCGCCGGGTTGCCCAGGAGAACGTTCGTCGGCGCCAGCGCATCGGCCAGCAGGCTCACCGCGAATGCCGCCTTCGCGCGCGTGGCCTCGTCAAGCTCGCCTGCGGCAACAAGATCCTCGGCGAACCGCCGGAAAATCAGGTACGACTGGCGAAGCAAGAAGAACGTCGGATTCTCCTCCCACGCGGGGTCGGCAAACCGACGATCGGCGCCGTCCGGATGCAGCGGCCCCGCGGCGCTTTGCCCAAGCGCGCGCGACGCCGTTGCAAGCGTCGCCTGGGTCAACGCGACGGCGCAGCTAATGCCGGCCTCGGTCACTGCTGCAGGGCGTCGCGCCGCGCCGGCCGCCGCCCTCGCCAGCGCCCGCCCGAACAGCGCCGGGTCAAGATCGAACGCCCCCGCCTCGGGCGCCAGCGCGCTTGCTACCGAGCGAGCCGCCTCGGTGGACGCCTCCGTTTGATCCAAGACCGCTTCCCCCGAGAGCACGTCAGCCACGGCTGGCCTCCTGTAGTGGTTGCTCCAGTGTTTGCCGCATGCCCCGCTCGAGAGCCTCGATGATGTGGGGTCGAAGACGAGCGGCGGGGATGATCGCATCGATCGAACCGACCTGCAGCGCTCGCTCGATGGTGTGGACGCGATCGAACTCGGCTGCTACCTCGCCAAGCTTGTCTGAGCGCACCGAAGCCCTCAGGTCGGCCAGCGCGATCCGCAGCGAGGCTCTTTCGTCGTCCTGCGCACCGTCGAGACGGGCCTTGAGGTTGACAATCCGGGGGTCGGCGTCAGTGCGGGCGTTGACATCGCGGGCGAAGACCGTCGCGGCTGCCGGAGCGCCGCCGATCACCGAGGCGTATGAGCCCTCGACGGCGATCACCTCCATGTGGTCGTTTAGCGCGCCGGAGAAGACGACGAAGGCGCCTCCGTGGTAGCGAGAGACGACACAAAAGACGATTGGGCCGTCGAAGTTAACCACCGCGCGGCCGATCTCGGCGCCGTACTCGAGCTGGAGCTTGCGCAGAGACTCGGGCGAGCCGTCGAAGCCCGAGAGGTTGGCCAGCACTACCAGGGGACGGTTGCCGCTTGCGGCGTTGATCGCCCGGGCGATCTTCTTGGAGGACCGCGGAAACAGCGTCCCCGCCGTCCACTGATCGGGTCCCTCGGCGGGTACGAAGCCGCTACGGCGCAGCGGCCGAGACTCGATGCCGATCATCGTCACGGGATAGCCGCCCAGGTGGGCGTCGAATACGACGGCGTTTTCGCCGCCCGCCATCGCCGCCCAACGCTCGAGTGGCCGGTGGTCCTGGTCGGCGACGGCTCGCATCACAGCGCGGATGTCAAAGGGCTTCTTGCGCTCGGGGTTCGTCTTCGTCGAGAAGATGTCGCCCACGGTCCGGAAGTCGCTGTTCGGTGCGTCGTGGGGATAGCTGCGGACGTCGCGGTCGATCGGATCGGTGCTCTGGGCGCGCCGGGGAAAGCGCTCGCCGGGAGCGACGTACGCGTGCTCGTAGTGGGCAAAGA
>JALYZB010000375.1 GCA_030945945.1 Actinomycetota bacterium
GGTCGCGATCCCTGGCACCACGCCGACGTCCACGACCCCGATAGCGCCCTGCGCGGGCGTGGGGTGCGACCCTCGGCTGCCAGATCAACCAAGAACCGGCGAGCCGGCGGAGGTCCGACCCGCTCAGGGTTCCCAGCGATACCCGACGCGCCGCACCGTGTGCAGCCGCGACGCGTGGTTGTCACCGAGCTTGACCCGGACCCGCCGCACGTGGACGTCGACCGTCCGCGCCCCTCCGAAGAACTCGTAGCCCCACACGCTGCACAGCAGCGCCTCGCGGGAGAAGGCCCGTCCCGGGTGGGTGACCAGATACTTGAGCAACTCGAACTCCATGAAGGTGAACTCGACGATCTGACCGTCGAGTCGCGCCTCATGGGCGGCGAGGTTGAGCTCCAGGCCGTCGTCGCGCAGGACCTCGTGCTCTTCGACGCCGCGGACGACCCGCCGCGCGCGGGCGATCCGGGCTCCGAGCTCGGCGGCCGTGAATGGGGAGACGATCAGCTCGTGGACGCCGAGAACCTCCTCGCTGAGTCCGAGTCGGTCGGGATCCACGCTGACCACGATCGGCACCGTGCCCAGCTCCTCGTCCTCGCGCAGCCGTGAGTAGATCGGGGCGACGTCCCCGTCTCCGTCGATGACCATCGCGAGGTCGGGTCGGCGCTCGATGCCGTGCTCCCCGGCCGGCCGCAGTGGGCCGTTGGTCGCGATGCGCCTGGGGCTGAAGCCGAGCTCGGCGAGCATCCGGCTCGGCGTCTCGGCCGCGTCAGCGCGCCGGGTGTAGATCCAGGCATCTCCCATGTCGTGCTCTGAGGCTGGCAGTCGGGCACACGGCCGTCATTGGCCGAATGTCGAAACCGGGCCGCAGCTCAGGTTCGCGAAGGCGGCCCGCCCGGACATCGTCGTGCGAGTTGCCGGCCACTCGCGGCCCCGACGGCTCGAGCCCGAGGCTCAGGCCTCGGCGGCGACGGCTGCTGGGACGGCCGCGGCAGCGGCTGCCGGCGGCGCGTCGGGTGCGTCGGGGGTGCCGGGAACGACCTTGATGATCCGGAAGCGCAGCACGCCGTCGTCGATCCGCAGGTTGTGCGAGACAGCGTCCAGCAGCGCGGCGGGACCGGTGAACTGCAGAAGGTGGTACTCACCCTCGGTCTGGTGGCGGATCTCGTAGGCCAGTGCCCGAGTGTGCCAGTCGTCGTTGCGCTCGATCGTGCCACCGCCGCTGCTGATCTGGGCCTCGGTGTCGGCGAGGATCTTCGCGCGGCGCTCATCCTCGGCGGTCGCCGAGATTACGAGCATCAGGTCATAGAGGGGGGTGTGTTTCGCCATGGTGATACGCCCGGGGAGCGGACGGAAAACGACTATAGCGAGGGCGTGGCCGAGGCCGGTTGCGCCCGGGTCCGGTGCGATCCGGCCCCACGGGTTGGCAACATGGCGCCATGGCCGGCCGCCCACCCGCTCCCGAGCTCCCGATCCATGAGGCGGCGACTGCAGCCGATTGGGAGCGATGGCTCTCCGAGCAGCACGCCGCCTCCCCGGGCGTCTGGCTGATGATCGCCAAGCGTGGGTCGGACGTCACCAGTGTGAGCTATCCCGAGGCGCTCGAGACGGCGATCTGCTTCGGATGGATCGACGGTCAGAAGCGCGGTCGCGACGAGCGCCACTGGCTGCAGCGCTTCACGCCTCGGGGGCCGCGCAGCCGCTGGTCGCAGATCAACCGCGAGGCGGCCGAGCAGCTGATCGCGACGGGGCGAATGCAACCGGCGGGTCTGCGCGAGGTCGAGGCGGCCCGGGCTGACGGGCGCTGGGCCGCCGCCTACCCGCCGCAAAGCTCGGCGACCGTCCCGGACGACTTCCAGAGCGCGCTGGATGAGAACCCGGCGGCGCGCGCGTTCTTCATGACCCTGACCGGCAGCCCGCGCTACGCGTTCCTGTACCGCCTGCACAGCGTCCGGTCACCGGTTGGGCGGCGGGAGCGGATCGCCGGGTACATCAAGCGCCTCAATCAGGGCCGGACGCTGGACTGACCGAGCCCCTGACTAGGAGCGGCCCTTGGCCCGGATGTCGGCGAGCTGGTCGTCCAGCCAATCCCCCGGGTCGCGGGCGGTCACGATCGATTTCAGGCCCTCGTGGCGCCGCCGGCGCTCCTCGATCGGCATCGTCAGCGCGGCGTGGATCGAGTCGGCCAGCTCCTGGATGTCAAACGGGTTGACCGACAGGGCGAACTCGCCGAGCTCCTCGTGGGCGCCGGTGTTCTCCGACAGCACCGAGACCCCGGCTCGCTCGTTGACCAACGGGCCCTCCTTGGCGACGAGATTCATCCCGTCGAACATCGCGTTGACCATCAGCATGTCGTAGTGCTTGTAGGCGGCCACGGCCTCCTCGAGGTCGTCGCGCAGCTTGAGCTGGATCGGCATCCAGTCCGGGGATCCATGGCGGTGATTGACCACCGCGACAACCGCCTCGATCCGCTCCAGGTACTCGGCGTACTCGGGCACGTCGGTGCGCGACGGCATCAGCTGAGCGATGAAGGTGACCCGCTCGCGGAACTCGGGGTGCTGCTCGAGGAAGGTGTCAAAGGCGCTGAACCCGCGCAGGACGTTCTTGCTCAGGTCCGCACGGTCGACGCGCAGGATGAGATGATCGCGGCGGCGACGCAGCAGCTCGGCCTCGAACTCGTGGACGCCAGGACGTTGAGCCACGGCCTGAATGGCTCCCGAATCGATCGGCAGCGGATAGGCCCGGACCCAGACCTCGCGGTCGCCGATGCGGACCACGCCGCCGTCGTAGTCGACGTCATAGCCCATCAGGTCCTCGCAGCACTGCAGGAAGTTGTGGCGGTAGGAGCGGGTGTGAAAGCCAACGATGTCGTTGGCCAGGATTCCGTCGTAGATCTCCCGGCGGATCACCGAGGGGAGCACGCGCCAGGAGTCCGACTGGCTCCAGGGGATGTGCACAAAGTGGTGCAGGAACACGTCGGGCCGCTGGCGGCGGATGAGTCCCGGCAGCGTGTAGAGGTGGTAGTCGTGGACCATGACGACGGGTTCCTCGACGTCTGCGACCTCCTCCAGCACCGCATTGGCCAGATCCTCGTTGACCGCGTTGTAACCGAACTCGAACGCCTCGGTCTCGTTGCGGCGGATGTCCGGCGCATTTGAGAGGTCCCACAGGTAGTGCTGAATGAACCAGAGCAAGGGGTTGGCGATGATGTTGTAGAAGCCGTCGTACGCCTCAGGATCGGACGCCACGAGCTTGACCCGGTATTCGTCGCCGTCCGGCGTGCTGACCGGAAACGGCCGCCCGCCCGCCCGTTCGGCGGCGTCCACGTCCTCGTCGGTCATCGCCGAGGCGACCCAGGTCACGGGTCGGTGAGAGGCGAGGCCGATCAGCGCGGTGACCAGGCCGCCGGTACCCCGCTTGATCTGACCGCCCGGCTGGAAGGTGACCGGACCGCGGTTGGAGACGAGGACGAGGGGGGTTCCGGGCGGCATCACCTAGCACTATCTCATGCGGCGTGCTCGGCCTCGTCCGCCGAGCCCCGGCGCGGCGGCACCGTCGGCACGGGCATGTCTGACCAACTCGATTGACTTGCTACGTTTGGCGCGGCGCCGTCTGAGCACACTTTACGCTGGACCTGAGGCCCCGGACCGGGCCCACCCCTATCAGCGCCGAGCCCTCAAGGAGACGAACATGAGCACCACCGACGACCTGGTCGCCAACAACGCCGGCTACGCCGCGGCCTTCGATAAGGCTGACCTGCCGATGCCCCCGAGCAAGAAGGTCGCGGTGATCGCATGCATGGACGCGCGCGTGAACGTGTACGGGGCGCTCGGTCTCTCCGAGGGCGACGCGCACGTGATCCGCAACGCGGGCGGGGTCGTGACCGACGACGAGATCCGCTCGCTGGCCATCTCCCAGCGTCTGCTCGGCACCGAGGAGATCATCCTCATCCATCACACCGACTGCGGGATGCTCACCTTCCAGGACGCCGACTTCCGTGACGCGATCGAGCAGGACACGGGTGTCCGCCCGCCGTGGGCGTCGGAGGCGTTCGCCGATCTCGAGGGCGACGTCCGCGAGTCGATCGCCCGGATCAACGCCTCGCCGTTCATTCCCAACAAGGGCTCGGTGCGGGGCTTCGTCTACGAGGTCGAGACCGGAAAGCTGCGCGAGGTCGCCTGACTACCAGCGGGTGCGCGGGTCCATTACCGTTTCAGACGTGACCCGCGCAGCCGGTCGGCGCCCATGAGTCAGCACGACGTGATCGTGATCGGGGCTGGCCCGGCCGGCGAGGTCTGCGCCGGCCAGCTCGCCACCGAAGGTCTTGACGTCGCGCTCGTCGAACGCGAGCTGATCGGGGGCGAGTGCTCCTTCTGGGCCTGTATGCCGGCCAAGGCGCTGCTGCGACCCGGGGCGCTGCGGGCCGAGGTCGGCCGGGTCCCCGGTGTCGGCGCTGCCGACCGGGGCGGGCTGGACGTCGCGGCGGTGCTCACC
>JALYZB010000376.1 GCA_030945945.1 Actinomycetota bacterium
CTCCGATCGCGCAGAACAGACGGAAGTTGTGCAGGTGCAGCACCGTCCGCGCCCCCGCCGCCCGTGCGGCCGCCAGCGCGCGCCAGCCGAACAGCGGATGGATGTTGTGGACGTGCACAACGTCGGCGCGCAGGCGGCGCACCGCCGCCCCGACCTGATCGGGATCCACGCCCCCGGTGAGCAGGGCCCGGGCCGCCCGCGAGGCGCTCGCATCGTCGCTCGCCCGCTCGATCAGCTCGACCTCGTGGCCGCGGTCGCGCAGCAGCGTGACGAGGTCGCCGACCGCACGTTCCTCTCCCCCGGGCTGCCGGTAGCGGTTGTGAAGCATGACGATGCGCATCGCGCCCGCCATCATCCCGGACGTGCGTATCGCGCTGCTGACCAATCGCCTCGTCCCCTACCGGATGCCGCTGTACGCCCGGCTCGCCGCCGAGCACGACCTCGAGGTCCTCTGTTACGGGGGCGGTGAGCGCTACACCGCCGCCGGGACCCGCGATGACCCCGCCGCCCTGGCCGCGGCGCCGTTTCCCGCCCGGGCGCTGGACGGCTGGCGCGGCGCGCTGACCGCGGGACGCAATCACGACCTGGTGATCGCCGGCTATGCCGGCGGCCCGGTCCTCCCCGCCGCCTACCTCGGCGCCCGGCGCCACCGGCGGCGCTTCGTGCTCTGGGCGTCGGTGTGGACCCAGCCGCGATCGCTGACCAACGACCTCGCGGTCCCGGTCACCCGTCACATCTACCGCCATGCCGATGCGGTGATCGCCTACGGCGAGCACGTGCGGCGTTACGTCGCGCCGATCCGGGGCCGAGACGAGGACATCGTGATCGCACCCCAGTCCGTCGAGCCCGATCTGTTCGGTCGTGCCGTCGACGGCGAGGAGATCGCCGCGTTTCGCGCTCGCCATGCCCTCGGGGACGGTCCGCTGATGCTGTTCGCGGGTCGCCTGGCGCAGCCCAAGGGCGTCGGTGTGCTGGCGCGGGCCTGGCCCCAGGTCAGCGGTGTAGCAACGCTGATCGTGGCCGGTGACGGACCGCTGCGGGCCGAGCTTGAGCGGTTGCCTGGGGTTCGTGTCCTCGGCGCGCTGACCCGCGAGGAGCTGGTCGTCGCCGATGCGGCCGCCACCGCGCTGCTGGTGCCGAGTATCCCAACGCCACGCTTTCTCGAACCGTGGGGCCTGGTTGTCAATGAGGCCATGCACCAGGGCACCGCGGTCATCGCCACCACGGCGGTCGGAGCCGTCGCGGGCGGCCTGGTCTGCGACGGCGAGACCGGGCTGGTCATCGCCCCCGGGGATCCGGCCGGGCTGGCCGCAGCGATCGACCGGCTGCTGGCCGACCCTGACCTGCGGGAGCGGCTCGGCGCCGCCGGGCGCGCCGCGGTTAGCGCCTACACCTACGAGGCGATGGCAGCGGCGTTCGCGCGGGCGTTGGCGCTCGCCCGCGCGCGCTGAGCGCTGACCGGGGCCGGTTACTGGCCGACGGAGAAAAGCGCCTCGAGGTCGTGCTTTGAGTAGACCTCGAAGGCGACCATCGTCTGCGTGCGCCGCACCCCGGACAGCTGGGAGAGCTTGCCCGTCACCACCTGGGCGAGCTGATCCTGCTCGCGCAGACGCACGATGGCGACGAAGTCCCACTCGCCGGTCACCGAGTAGGCCTCGGCGACACCTTCGATGTCGGCCAGCTCGTCTCCGAGCCGGGAGAGGGCTGTGCTCTCGGCCTGGATGAGGACGATCGCGTGGGTCATGCCGTGTGCGTCTCCCCCGGGGCGAGCACCACGACCGACGAGCCCGTGGAGGTCTCGACGTCGGACTTAAACGCCTCGGCGTCGGTCTCGATCGGCGGGAAGGTGTCGTAGTGACAGGGGATGACCGTCTTGGCGCCGACCAGCTCGGCCGCGTCGACGGCGTCGTGGCGGTCCATCGTGTAGTGACCGCCGATACAGATCAGCGCCACATCGATCGGGTGATGCTTGCCGACCAGGGCGAGATCGGAGAACAGGCAGGTATCGCCGAGGTGGTAGATGATCTGGCCGCCGAAGCTGATCAGCAGGCCGGCCGGCGGGCTGACCGTGCCCTTGGGGGTGGTCGAGGTGTGCAGCGCCGGCACGAGCTTGACCCAGCCCCAGTCGAACGTCGCCGTGCCGCCGAGATTGCAGTCCACGGCCTCGATCCCCTCGCCGCTGATCTCGCCGGCAATCTCGGTGATCGCGACGACGGTGGCGCCGGTGCGCTTGGCGATCTCGATCGTGTCCCCGAAGTGGTCCTGATGACCGTGGGTGAGCAGGATCGTGGTCGCGTCGACCTCGTCGGCGGTGGCGGCTG
>JALYZB010000391.1 GCA_030945945.1 Actinomycetota bacterium
GATGACTCGTGCGTGGACGCGGCACTGCTCAGCGCCGCGCGATCGGCGTGGGATGAGGCCGTGGACGCCGGCGAGCGCCACGGCTACCGCAACGCACAGGCGACCGTGCTCGCTCCCACGGGGACGATCAGCTTCCTCATGGACTGTGACACCACCGGCGTCGAGCCCGACTTCTCGCTGGTCAAGTTCAAGGAGCTGGTCGGCGGCGGTCAGATGACGATCGTCAACCGGACGGTGCCCCTAGCCCTGCAGACGCTCGGCTACGCCGATGAGCAGATCGAGCAGATCCTCGCTCACGTCAACGAGCACAACACGATCGTCGGCGCTCCCGGCCTTGCCTTCGAGCATCTGCCGGTGTTCGATGTGGCGGTCGGCGAGCGGGCGATCTCGCACATGGGCCACATCAAGATGATGGGCGCGGTGCAGCCGTTCCTCAGCGGAGCGATCTCCAAGACGGTCAACATGCCCCAGACGGCGAGCGTCGAGGACATCGCCGACGCCTACCTGCAGGCGTGGCGGCTCGGCATCAAGGCGCTGGCCATCTACCGTGACGGCTCAAAGACCGCCCAGGCGTTGCGTACCGATGCCCAGCAGGGCGTCCCGGTGGCGGTCGACACCCAGGCCGAGATCGATAAGGCGGTCGCGCAGGCGCTGGCCCAGGCTCCGCCCAAGCGCCGACGGATGCCGCGTGAGCGCCAGTCGATCACCCACAAGTTCTCGATCGGCGGTCACGAGGGCTACATCACGGCGGGCAAGTACGAGGACGGGACGATCGGGGAGATCTTCCTGACCGATATCGGCAAGGAAGGTTCGACCCTGCGGGGGATGATGAACTCCTTCGCGACGGCGATCTCGATCTCACTGCAGTACGGCGTGCCGCTCGAGACCCTGGTGCGGAAGTTCAGCTACATGCGCTTCGAGCCCGAGGGCATGACCTCCAACCCAGAGATCCCGTTCGCCAAGTCGATGCCGGACTACATCATGCGCTGGCTCGCCTCACGCTTCCTGGACGTCGATCTGCAGGAGGAGCTGGGCATCCTCACCAAGGAGGTGCGAGCGCGCAAGGCCGCCGAGGACGCGGCCAGTTCGCACTATGGGGACACCGCCCGCCCGGCCGCATCGGGCACGGTTGCACCGTCACCGAATGACGAGCCGCTGGTGCGCCCGGCGAGCCAGGCCCTGACCGACGATCCGCCGGTCACGCCAGCGGTCCGCCACGGCCTGGATCTCGGTCCGGCGTGCCAGCAGTGCGGCGGGATGATGCAGCGCACCGGCAGTTGCTACACGTGCTCGAGCTGCGGGTTCAACACCGGCTGCGGGTGATCTGATGCGGGCCCCGGCCCGCCCCCACCCAATCCACGTTGTCCGGAGGCCCCGATTGCTCGGGGCCTCCGTGTCGTTGCCCGCCGTGTTTCAATTCGAGAGACGACCATGAGCGACCTCGCACTGCGGCGCGCGACGCCGGCCGACGCCGACGTGATCGCCGTGCTCCTTCATCGTTTCAACTCCGAATTCGACTCCCCCACACCGGAGGCGCCCGCGCTTGCCGAACGGCTGCGTGAGCTGCTCGGGCACGACGCCGCCGGGCTGCACGGCCATGGCACCGTGGCGCTGCTCGGCGGGCCGGGTCCGGAGGGCTTTGCGATCCTGCGCCTGCGACCGTCGCTGTACTCGCACGACCTGGAGGCCTACCTGGCCGAGCTCTACGTCGTGCCCGAGCACCGCGGCCGGGGTCTGGGGCGGGCGCTGCTGCGCGGCAGTCTCGAGCTCGCGCGCCTCCTCGGAGCCGACCGGATCGAGCTGGGAACCAGCGAGGCCGACCACGGCGCCCGCGCGCTGTATGAGAGTCACGGCTTCATCAACCGTGAGGACGGTCCCGACGGGCCGATTATGTACGTGTACGAGCGCGAGCTCTAAATCGCCCGCACCGCGGCCGCGCACCGCCGGCGACGTGCTCACCCGGTCGGCCGCCGCTCTCGCCGGCCGCAGTGGAAGGCGAATCCGGAACACTGTTCGTCCCGGGGCCGAGTCCACGGTCAGGCTGTCCCGGTGGCGGTCGACGACGATCCGGCGGGCGGTGTCGAGTCCGAGCCCGGTGCCGTTGCCGACGCCTTTGGGTGGTGAAGAAGGGATCGAAGATCCGGTCACGCACAGGCCAGGAAATCGCGCAGTTCGTGAGTGTCGCGGGAGAATCGGTGTCCGATCACCCGCGTGCCGCCCGCCGCCAACGCCGCCCGGCCTCCCAGGTCGTGAGCAGGGCCTCGACGACGGGAACAGCTGCTCCTCCGGCAGATCCCCCGGCTGAGCAGGTAGTAGTCCAGCCGAGCGTCGTTGATCGCCGTGATCGCCGCCTCGGTGTCGGCGTACGCGGTCAGCAGAACCCGCTTGGCGTCGGGGAAGATCATCCGGGCGCGGGTCAGGTACGCGGTGCCGTCAAGGCCCCGGGCATGCGCTGGTCGGCGATCAGCATCGCCACCCGAGCTCACTGCGGGTAGTTCTCCACCGTGCTCTCGTCGCGCACGGCGGCGCTGGCCGGATCGCCTCCGGCGGCCCGGATCGCGCGCCGACGTCGCAGCAGATCCCACAGCTGGTCGAGCTTGATCTCGAGCTCGTGTAGTTCGCGCTGCTCCTCGCCGGTCAGACCGTGGCCCTCAACGTGCCCGCGCAGCTCGTGCTCGCGCGCGATCAGGCCCTCGATCCCATCCTCCACCCCCTGATCAGGGTCGCCCGGTGTCACCGACCGAACGACACCGTGTCGGTCATGTCCGCGATCACCCTCGACGAGCTGCTGACCCGACCTGAACGGTGGTTTTCAGGCCTGGCGCCGGGCCGGGCTGCCGGTCACCCCGGTCGCTAGCCTGCGTCGCGGACCGGAGCAACCTGCGCAGAACACGAGTCATCGATATGGATCGCAAGTGGTGGACCCTGATCGCCGTCTGCTTCGGGACGTTCATGCTGCTGCTGGACGTGACCATCGTCAACGTTGCGCTGCCCGACATCCAGCGTTCGCTGGGCGCCTCGTTCAGCGATCTGCAGTGGGTGGTGGATGCCTACTCGCTGATGCTCGCCGCGCTGCTGCTGACCACGGGCTCGCTGGCGGACCTGTTCGGCCGGCGGCTGGTTTTCGTGATCGGGCTGGCCGTCTTCACGGCCAGCTCGCTGCTCTCGGGCCTGGCCGCCGACCCGTTGTGGCTCAACCTGGCCCGCGGCGCCCAGGGGATCGGAGGCGCGGCGATGTTCTCCACCTCGCTGGCGCTCCTCGGCAGCGCCTTCCAGGGCCGTGAGCGCGGCACCGCGTTCGGAATCTGGGGCGCGATCACCGGCCTGGCGGTGGCGATCGGCCCGGTGGTCGGCGGTGCGCTGACCACCGGCATCTCGTGGCGCTGGATCTTCCTGGTCAACGTGCCGATCGGGCTGGTGGCGATCGTCCTCAGTCTTGCCCGGGTCGAGGAGTCCCGCCAGCAGGGAGCCCGCAAGCCGGACCTGCTCGGCGCACTCACCTTCTCAGGTGCACTCGCCGCCCTGATCTACGCGCTGATCAAAGGCAACAGCAAGGGCTGGGGCTCGACCCCGATCCTCGCCTGCCTGATCGGCGCCGGCGTGCTGATGATCGCCTTCCTGGTCCTGCAGGCAACGCGCGAGCGGGCCATGTTCGATCTCTCCCTGTTTCGCAAGCCAACCTTCACCGGGGGGTCGATCGCCGCCTTCTCGCTGTCGGCCGGGCTGTTCGCGCTGCTGCTCTACATCACCCTGTACCTCCAGGACGTGCTCGGCTTCTCGGCCCTGCAGACCGGCCTGCGGCAGCTGTTTCTCTCCGGCGGCATCCTGGTCACCTCGACACTTGCAGGTCGCCTCACCGCCCACGTGCCGATCCGCTTTCTGATCGCGCCTGGGCTGGCGCTGGTCGGCGCCGGGCTGCTGCTGATGCGCGGCCTGGACCCGAGCAGCGACTGGACGCACCTGATCCCGGGGTTCATCGTCGCCGGAGCGGGGGTCGGCTTCATCAACCCGCCGCTGGCCTCGACGGCGATCGGCGTCGTCGCCCCAGAACGGGCCGGAATGGCCTCGGGGATCAACTCGACGTTCCGCCAGATCGGGATCGCGACCGGGATCGCCGGTCTGGGCTCGATCTTCTCCCATCGCGTCCGTACCGAGATCATCGCGCTGCTCTCCGGCGCCACACACGTGACGGCCAAGGCAGCCCATGCACTCGCCGACGGTGTCTCGCAGGGCAGTGGCATCGCCGGAGGTCTGGCCAGGCTCGGACCGGCGGGCCGCCGGGAGGCCGTGCATGCGGTGCGTGCGGGCTTCACCAGTGGCCTGAACGAGATCTTCCTGATCGGCGCGGTGCTCACGCTCACCTCCGCCGTGCTCACCCTGATCCTGATCCGCAGCCGCGACTTCGAGGCCAGCGCGGCCCGCGGCCCGTCACGCCCGGATCAGGCCCAGGGCGCGCCGGCCGGCAGCTGAACCACCTCCTAACCCCACCGGCCCCGGCCGCCGATATCGTCAAAGGGGTGGCGACTGCGTCAGTCTCTTCGCGACCGGCGTCACCGTCCCGGCTTCGGCAGATCACCGGTGGGACCGGTGCCTTGGTCGGCATCACGGTGCTGGCGCTCGCGCTTCGCCTGGCCACGCTCTCGGCGCAGAGCTTCTGGCTGGACGAGTCCTACACCGTGCATCTGGTCCGGCTCGGGCTCGGGCCGATGCTGCGCACCATCCCGCACACGGAGTCCACGCCGCCGCTCTACTACGTGCTGGCATGGGCCTGGACGCACGTGTTTGGCTCCGGCGAGTTCGGGCTGCGCTCGCTGTCGGCCCTGGCCGGGACGGGGACGGTGTTCGTGGGGGGCCGAATCGCCGGTCGCATCGGCGGCCGCCGCGCGGAGCTGACCGCCGCCGGCCTGCTCGCCGTCTCCCCGCTGCTGGTCTGGTTCTCGCAGGAGTCACGTGCTTACGCGCTCGCTGCGCTGCTGACGGCGGGATCGCTGCTGTGCCTGATCACCTACGCGGAAACGACCGCCCGGCGGCCTCTGGCCGGCTGGGCGGCGCTCTCGGGCCTTGCCCTCTGCACCCATTACTTCACCGTCTCTTTGATTCTCCCCGGTGCGCTGTGGCTGCTGTGGAGCGGACGGCGACGGCGCGAGGTGCGCGGCGCACTCGCCGCGGTCACGATCGTGTCGCTCGCGCTGGTTCCCCTGGCGCTCGTCCAACGCGGTACCGGACATGCCGACTACATCGCGCGAGGCGCCCTGGCCACGCGGGTCCTCCAGGTGCCAAAGCAGCTGCTGATCGGCTACGCAAGCCCGGTGCAGGCCGTGACCGGAACGCTGGCTCTGCTCCTGCTGCTGGCCGGGGCCGGATGGTCCCTGGCCGCCGGGCGCCGGCGACTGGTCTCGACGCCGATGTGGCTGACCGTCGCGACGGCCGCCACCGGGCTGCTGCTGCCGATCGCGCTCGCCGTGGCCGGCCTCGACTTCCTGAACACGCGCAACCTGCTGCCGGCGCTGGCCCCGCTGACCGCAGTCGCGGCCGCCGGTTTCGCCGCCGGATCGGGCCGCCGCTGGGCAGCGTGGTGCGCGGCGGGCCTGGTCGCCGTCCTCACCATCGTTGTCGTGCTGGTCGACACCCACCCCGCCTATCAGCGACCCGATTTCGGTGACGCGGTCCACGCGCTCGGGCCGGCGAGCACCCCGCGGGTGCTGCTCGTCTCGCCGGCCAACGGGCTGCTTCCCATCCAGGCCTACACGCCGGCCGTTGGCGCGCTGTCCACGAGCGCGACGGTCACCGAGCTGGACATCGTCGATGTCGCGGCCCAATCCGCGCCGACCACGCCCCCGGGTGCCCTGGCCGGGATCCCAACTCCGGCGGGCTTTCAGCGGCGTGGCAGCGTCGTGCGCCCGGGCTTCACACTCGTGCGCTACCGGGCTGCCGCCCCCACCGCCGTCACGGCGGTCTCACTGGCCGCGCTCGCAG
>JALYZB010000395.1 GCA_030945945.1 Actinomycetota bacterium
CGCCGGCGTCCGAGCCCGAGGACTCGCCCTCGCTGTCGGCGGAGTCGCCACCGTCGCCGGCGGCCACAGGCTCGCCGTCCTCGCCAACGCGCTCGGTCTCCTCCTCGATCTCGTCCTCGGGCTCGAGCTGGAGCTTGGGCGGGGTGAGGGTGGCAACCACCGTCTCGGGATCGTCAAGCAGCTCGACGCCGGAGGGCGGGGTGAGCGCGCCGAGGGCCAGGTGGTCGCCGATCGCCATCTCGCCCACGTGGTGGGTCATGGTGTCGGGAATGTCGTTGGGCAGCGCCTCGATGTTGAGCTCGCGGGTCACGAACTCGAGCACGCCGCCCTCCTTGACGCCGGGAGCATCCTCGACGCCCTCGAGCTCGAGCAGGACGACGGCTTGGATCTTGACGGTGAGGCTGACGCGGAGCATGTCCACGTGCATGGTCTCGCTGTTGACCGGATGGCGGTCGATCACCTTGAGCACCACCGGCGTGGCGCCGGAGCCCTCGACGGCGAGATTGATCACGGCGCCGCCCGCGGCGAGGGCGATCCGCAGATCGCGCGCCGCGACCGAGAACGCCAGCGGCGCCTCGCCGCCACCGTAGATGATGCCGGGCACGCGGCCTGAACGGCGGAGCCGGCGAGTGGTCCGCGAACCGCCCGGCTCTCGCGGTGTGACCTTCAGAGATGTGGTGTCGGTTGCAGCCATCAGCGGCGCCCGATGGTAGCGCCCGCGCGCAGAAAAGGCTGGCGGCCGCCACTAACATTGCGCTAACCTTGACTCATGTCGGGCGACACTCAGCTGGTGCTGTGGATCGCCGGGGTCCACCTCCTGGGATTGATGGCCGTGGCCGTGCTCCTCCTGCCGGCCCTCCGGGATGCCCCCGCCCCGCCCGGCGATCGAAGCGATTCCGACGGTGACGACGGCTGGGGCCGCGGTCCCACGCCGCCCCCGGACTCCCCCGGTCCGCCGAAAGGTGGCATTCCGCTCACCGACGCCGCTCCCGCACGGGTTCGCCTGCGCGAACCCGGCCGACTCGCGGACCGCCTCCCGTCGCATCCGCGCCGTCCGGTTCACCCCCCCGGGCCGGCGAAGCCCGTGCAGCCGGTCGGGCCCGGACGTCGCCCGAACTGACCGCGGTTCCGGGCCGCCACCCCGGCCGGCCGAATCAACCACCGGCCCGAACCATCCGCCGGCTCGAATTGACCGCCGGTCCGATCAGTACCGGCTGGGACAGTCCGCGTTGGAGCGGATCCGAACGCTGACCCGCAGCAGCCGGATGCCGAAGCCCGAGAGGACGTCGCCGGTGTGGGCGACGCGCACGCACTGGACGCGCGGCAGCGACCCGCCCACCAACCAGGCCACCCGCGCGGTTCCCGCCGTTGACCCGAGAGCGAAACCGGTCGACGGGTTGATCTCGGCGATCTGCACCTCGCCGGGGTGACGCAGCGCGGCGGTCACCGCGGCGGCGCGGGCCCGGCAGGCCGGCGAGACCGAGCAGCCTGAGATGGCGGCCACGACCGCGGCCGGGTCGCCGCGGGCCTCGGCCCGCACGAGGTCGGTGATCGCCGAATCCTCGGCTCCGCTGACGCTCAGCGCGCGGGCGAGCAGGGCACTGAGCACGAGGAACACGGCGATCGCGCCGAGGATCGCGGTGATGATCACGGGGCGCCGCATCGGGCGCTGACGCTACCGACCCGCCGCCGGGACCGGGCGGCGGCTGGTTCAGCCGTCGCTGAGCTCCATGAAGCGCTGCACCGACGCCTCCTGATGGTCGAGACGCTCGGCGAGGCGGAGCGCGTGCTCAGCGGACTGCTCGAGAAAATCCTCGACGCAGCGCTCAGGGTCATCGGCGAGCGGATACACACGGGTCAGGTCCTGCTGCGCGCAGGCGATGCCCAGCGGCGGCCTGCCGTCGGCAAGCGTGCGCGCCCCGCACACCGGGGCGACGACGAGCTGCGAATCGGTGGCGACCAGCGCGGTCGGGAACAAGCGGTGGGCGGGCAACCGCACCGAGAGGGCAATCGAGTGATCGACGCATACCCCGCCGCCGGCGAGCTCACGCAACGGCTCACACCAGACCTGCAGCACGGTGTCGGCGCCGACGATCGCGTCGCGCAGGGCGGTCGCCTGCTCGACGTAGAGGCGCTCGGCGTCCTCGCGATCCTCGGCGTCACCGAGGTCCAGGTCACACGGCACCCGCAGCAGGTCCCCGGCCGAGACGGTTGCCCCGGCCGCCCGACTGCCCCAGGTCACGTAGGTCTGGAGCGTGCCGAGGTCACGGCGCCCGTGAAAGATGACCGTCAGTGACTCGCTGAGCGGCAACGGACCGACGCGCAACGAGACGGCGACCGCGGCGGAGTCGTCCAGAAGCGCCCGGCGCAGCAGCGCCTCGGCCCCATCGTCGTGGTTCTGACTCTCCTCGAGCATCGAACGTGCTCTCCCTTAGATCGTCGTCGGCTGTCACATTATTGACCCATGCCCGGCCGTTGAGCGCCATCGCCATCCGGAGCACTGCCCGGCATGCCGGCTGGCCATGCGGAGCACACGGCCTACTGAGCCCGCTCGCCCGGTAGGCTGACTGCCCATGAAGCTGCTTTATAAGCCGGTGGCGATCATCGCCGGGCTCATCACCGCGCGCCTCGGCGAGTCCGTGTTCAAGAGCATCTGGGCGCAGATCGACGAGGAGCCGCCGCCGCGGCCGGGTACCGGCGAAGGCAGCACCGCGGTGGTCGTCGGCGCCCAAGCGCTGCAGGGCGCGGTCATGTTCGCCACCGCGGCCGTCGTCAATCGCACTGCGGCCCGGCTCTTTCGTCACCTCATCGGAGCGTGGCCGGAGAAGCGGCCCGAGCCCGAGGACGACTAACCGGGCACGACCGGCGACGACGAGCCGGTTGTCCAGGGCACCAGGCCGTCGCGGGCCCACTCTGGGATCGCCGTCTTCTCCCCCGTCTGAGCGGTCACGAACACGTGGCGCAGCTGCGCCTCGGCGAGCAGCTCATCGCCCCGCAGGAACCGACTTTCGGTGCGCAGGCTCGTGGTTCCGACGTGCACGATGCCGAGCTCGATCGTAATCTCGTCATCGAAGCGGGCCGGGGCGCGGAAGCTCAGACCGGCCTGCGCGACGACAATGTCGACGCCGCGCTGCAGCATTTGCTCGTAGCCGCCGAACGCCGCGCGCCACAGCTCGGTGATCGCGTGGTCCACGTAGGCGAGATAGTGGGCGTTGAACAGCACCCCCTGGGCGTCGGCCTCGGCGTAGCGGACCCGCAGGGTGTGGCGAAACGGCTCACCCACGCCCGCCCCCGCGCAGCACGAAGCCCCGGTCGGCCAGCGCGCCGAGCGCATCCTCAAAGGCTGCGAAGTCGCGGCCCAGCAGCGCGTCGATCGGGCGGCCGGCGGGGCCGGAGGCGCGCACCCAGCGGCGCAGCACCGATGGGCCGGCCTGCTCGGCGGCCTCGTCGAGCAGCGTCAACAGGATCGGCAGCTCGGGACGGTGCTCGAGCTGGCCGGAGAGCAGGGTCAGCGGATCGGCGTCAAGCACCCTGCAGAGCTCGTCATCAGAGAGGCCGAGCAGGTCCATGAGCCGAGCGGCGCGACCGCCGTGGACCGAGCCGCGCGGCTCCGGAGGCTCGGCTCTGGGGACGTCGTCCACGCAGTTAGAAGAGCTGGTTCTCGCCGCCGAACACGTCACTCACCGAGCCGTCGGTAAAGATCTGGCGGATTGAGTTGGTGAGCAGGTCTGCGCACGAGAGCACCCGTACGACCTGCGGGGCGCCGGCCGGCAGTGGGATCGTGTCGGTGACCACGACCTGCTCGAAGTCGGCGGCGATGAGGTTCTCCCAGGCGCGGCCGGAGAAGTTGCCGTGGGTGGCAGCCGCGTAGATCCGCCGCGCGCCGGCCTCGCGCACGGCCCGCGCGGCGGCGGCGAGCGTCCCCGCGGTGCCGATCATGTCGTCGACCAGCAGCGCGGTCTTGCCGGCCACGTCACCGATCACGTACCCGATCTCCGCCACCTGCTGGGCGGGGCGCTCCTTGTTGAGGATCGCCAGGTCGGCGCCGATCTTGGCCGCGAACTGCTTGTTGAGCTTCACGCGGCCGGCGTCCGGGGCGACGACGACGAGGTCCTCGAGGTTAAGGTCGTCGAAGTACTGGGTGAGCATGAACAGCGCCGTCATGTGATCGCACGGCTTCTGGAAGAAGCCCTGGATCTGGCCGGAATGCAGGTCCATGGTGAGCAGCCGGTCGATGCCGGCCGCCTCGAGCATCCGGGCCACGAGCCGCGCGCTGATCGGCTCGCGGGGGGCGGATTTCTTGTCCTGGCGGGAGTAGCCGTACCAGGGCGTGACCGCGATCACCCGGTGCGCGGAGCCGCCGACGGCCGCGTCGACCATCGCCATCAGCTCCATCAGGGTGTCGTTGGTGCTCATGTTCTCGGCCGCGTTTGAGCACGTCGGTTGGACGATGAACACGTCGGCGCCGCGCACCGATTCCTCGTAGCGGCAGTAGACCTCGCCGTTGGCGAACGTCTTGAGGTCCACGCCCCCGAGCTCCACCCCGAGCTTGGACGCGATCCGCGCCCCGAGCTCGCGATTGGCCCGACCCGAGAAGAGCATCAGCTGCTTTTCACTACCGAGCCGCATCTCGCTCGGGACGGTGCGCGTGTCGGTGATTCCCACTGTGTCAGCGAGTGTACGCCCGGGTCCTGACGGCTCGGTGGCGGTCATCGGGACTCGCCCTCCTGCTCCCGGGCGCGTCGCCGCTCGGCATATCCGTCGAGGTTCTGCTGGCGTGCGCGGGCGATCCCGAGCGCCCCCGGCGGGACGTCCTCGCTGATCACCGAGCCGGCGCCGGTGTAGGCGTCGTCACCGACCGTGACCGGCGCGATCAGGGTTGTGTCGACACTGGTCTTGACCCGATCGCCGATCGTCGTGCGGTGCTTGCGGTAGCCGTCGTAGTTGGACGTGATCGTGCTCGCGCCGAGGTTGGTGTCCTCGCCGATGTCGGCGTCGCCGATGTAGCTGAGGTGCGGGACCTTGCTGCCCGCCCCGACGTCGGAGTTCTTGATCTCTACGAACGTGCCCGCCTTGGCGCCCTCCCGCAGGACCGTGCCGGGCCGCAGGTAGGCGAAGGGGCCGACGCTGGCCCGGGGGCCGACGGTCGCCCCGTCGATGTAGGCGTGCACCACCCGCGCGCCGTCCTGCACGATGGCGTCGATCAGCGTGCTGTTGGGCCCGATGCGGGCGTCCCGCCCGATCCGGGTGGCGCCGTGCAGACTTGTGAACGGAGCGATCACGGTGTCGGCGCCGATCTCCACGCCGGCGTCGATCACGGTCGCGGCCGGGTTGATGATCGTCGCCCCGGCGAGCTGGTGGCGCTCGTGAATCCGGGCCTGCGCCATGGCGGTGACGCCGGCGAGCTGGCGGCGGTCGTTGATCTGGGCCAGCTGCACGGGGTCTGAGAGCTCGAAGGCCTGCACGGTGCGCTCGCGCTCGCGCAGGATCGGGATGACGTCGGGCAGGTAGTACTCGCCCTGGGCGTTGTCGGCCCGCACCTCGGCCAGCGCGGAGGCCAGCGCCGGTCCGTCGAAGGCGAACACGCCGGTGTTGACCTCACGGATGTGACGCTCGAACTCGCTCGCGTCGCCGTCGGCCTTGGTCTCAACGACCTTCTCGACGCTGCCGTCGGGGCCGCGCACCACCCGCCCGTAGCCCGACGGGTCCTCGAGGGTCATGGTCACGATCGTCGCCACCGCGCCGCTGGCCTCGTGCGCGCTGAGCAGGTCACGCAGGGCGTCAGCCTCGATCAGCGGCGCGTCGGCGTTGAGCACGAGCACGGTGCCCGCGGCGGCGAACTCATCGGTCGCCGCGCGTACGGCATCGGCAGTGCCCAGCGGCCGCTCCTGCACGACCGTCACCACATCGTCGTCCAGCGCGGCGGCCAGCCGCCGCTGCGGCGCGTCGACCACGACCACCCGCCCCACCCCGGCCGCGCGCGCCGCGATGACCGGCCACGCGACGATCGGCCGTCCGCACAGGGGGTGCAGAAGCTTGGAGACCGACGATCGCATACGGGTTCCCTGGCCCGCAGCGAGGATGACGACGACCGAGTCGGCCACGGGCGAGATCGTAGCCGCCGGCTCGACGTCGCGGTCAGCGCGCAGCGCTTCGGGCGGGTCGAGCCGACACCCGGAGCCGCGTGGCGAGTCACAGCGGATCGCGAGATGCGGACTCTGCCTCGTACGTGCGGATCCATTTGCGAATCGCGTTGTCCGAGAATCCGTACCGGCGCCCGACGGCAACGAAGCTCGATGCCTCGATCTCGGCCACGAGCTGGGCCAGCGGCGGGCGCTGGACCTTCCGGCTTGACAGACGACGGCGCCGATTCGCATGCCGGGTCCCGCACCGGCGCGAGCAGTGGCGCTGATTTGCGTACCGCGGGGCGAACCCCGCGCCGCACCGCGCGCATTCGCGGACGGCGGGCAACACGCGGTTATGCCGGCCGCAATGGGTGTCGAACGTCGCTGCGCAGTTCGGACAAACAATCCGCAAGTTGCTGAATCGGTTGTCGTCGGAAACCCCGTTGATGTGGTCAAAGATGAGGGCCATCCGCTCCCCGCGCCACAGCTCACTCTGCCGCATAACTCGCAGCGGCGCGGCTTCAGGCCAGTGAGGAACAACCGGGCCTTGAGCGTGGATCGCGAGTACGTCGAGTGTTCGACCATCACCGCGTCGAGCGGGATCGTTCCCCGTTTGAGTCCGCTCCGCTGCGCACGCGCCGCATCGAAGTGACCCGTCGAGATCCGCCAGACCTCATCGACATGGCGGTCGAAAAGAGCATGATTACCACCGGCGGGGCGCAGGCCTAGCTTTCGCAGCGCCTCGGCGTACGAGAATGATGCGACTATCGCGGCTCGTGTTGAGGTTTCGTCATACCGAGGCACGAACACACGTTCGCATTAGATCCGAACGGATTCCGCGGCCGGACCCCGCGGCTCCCGCTGGTAGATTCGGAGTCTCGCCGTTCCGTTGGGGGGTCGTCCAACCGGCTAAGACACCGGGTTTTGGTCCCGGGAATCGGGGTTCAAGTCCCTGCCCCCCAGTCCCACCGCCGACAAGCGGTCCGCCACTGACCGTCGCGAGCCAGTCTGAGGCGATCAGGTTCCGTCCTGCAGCAGACCACGGAGCTCCTCGTCCAGCAACGGATCAGCCAGGGCGGCGGCAACGTCCGAGGCGCTGCGCAGCCCGCGCTCGGGACGCAGCAGCCCGATGCCGACCCCGGCGTCGTGCGCGGCGACAAACGCGCGGTTCAGCGCGTCCAGGCTGCGGGGGACCTCGAGCAGGGCGGGCAGCGGCTCGGCCAAGGCGAGCAGATAGAACCCGCCGTCGAAGATGGGGCCGACCGCCACGCCGCAGCCGTCGGCGAGATCGCCCAGCGCGCCCTCGCCGTGCACCGGGCGCCAGACCGCCAGCTCGGGCCAGGCGATCAGCAGCGGGCCGCCGAGCCTGCTGAAGGCCCGCTGCGCAGCCGGCACCAGTTCCTCCCCCGGCTCGGCGCTGAGAACCCGGCCTCCGGGGGCGATCCCCCGGGCCCAGGCCAACGCACGATCGCGCAGGACGGCTTGGACGGCGGCCGCCCGATCAACGCCGAGGCGGGTCGCCAGGTCCTCGCCGGTCGGCGCCTGATCGCCGGCGTCCATCACCAGCACGGCGGCCTCGGCGACCGAGATCAGGCCTCCCCGAAGCGGTACATCGTGCCGGCGGGCGCCGGTGCCTCTGTCTCCAGGCGCGCGGCGGCGTGCGCGACGACATCGGCGAACACGGCCGGGCTCGACGCCATCAGGGCCAGCAGTGTGGCCACGGGTGTCGGCTCGCGGGGCACGACCTCGTTGGCGTAGTCGGTCACGAATCCGATCAGGCCGAAGGGCAGCTCCAGCTCGCCGCAGAGCACCGTCTCGGGTCCCCCGGTCTGGCTGACCGCGACCACCCCGCAGGCCGCCAGCGCGGCGATCTCCGCCGGGGTATTGAACCGCGGCCCGTCGACGTGTCCGTACACGCCCCCATCCCGTGCCCCGTGACCGGTCTGCTCCGCGGCACTCAGCAGGGCCGAGCGCACGCCGGGCGAGTACGGGCTGCCGTGCAGGATCCAGTGCCCGCGGCCCGCGTCCCCGGGCTCCACACAGAACGTGCACAGCGACCCGTCGGGCAGACGGTTGGCGATGAAGTGCAGATCGTCGAACACGATCAGCGAGCCGAGCTCGAGGGTCGGGTCCACGGCACCGCAGGCCGTGCAGCCGATCACCGCGGTCGCGCCCTGCTCGCGCAGCGCCCACAGGTTGGCCCGGTGGTTGACGTGATTGGAGAGCCGCACGTGACCGGCGCCATGGCGCGAGACGTGCAGCAGCTCGATCGCGCCCAGCGTGCCGCGCGAGACCTCGGCGGCTCCGAACGGTGTCGGCACGGTGAGCGTCTGCGCGGCCTCAAAGCCGGGCAGCGCGTAGGTTCCCGAGCCGGTGATGACCGCCATCAGCATCGGGCGATCCTACCCTCAGGGCATGGCCTCCCCGAACCGCCACACCGTCATCTACGACGCCGACTGCGGCTTTTGCCGCTGGTGCCTGGGCCTGCTGGTGCGCGCTGACCGCGGCCACCGGCTGCGCCCGCTGGCGCTCGGCACTCCCGAGGCCGACCGCCGGCTGGCCCCGATGCCCCGCCACGAGCAGTTCGCCTCCTGGCATCTGATCGACCCCAGCGGTCGCCTGACCTCCGCGGGCGCCGGCCTGCCCACCGTGCTGCGCCTGATGCCCGGCGGCCGGCTGCCGGCCGGCGTGCTCGCCCTCAGCCCCGCACTGACCGAGCGCGGCTACCGCTGGGTGGCCGGGCACCGCACAACCTTCGGGCCGCGGCTCCCGGAGGGCGCCAAGCGCCGCGCGACCGAGCGGATCGCCGCGCGCGAGGCGACAATCAGGGCAGGATCAGGTTGACGTCTCCGAACTCGTGACCCCGGTGGCCGTGGCGCACGGCCGCGTCGTAGGCGGCCCTGAGCAGGTCTGGGCCGGCGATCGCCTCAAGCAGCCGCAGATGTGAGGCCTCGGCCTCGTGCCAACCGGTGATCAGACCGTCCACCACCCGGATACCGCGCTCGGGTGCCACCACGAGATCAGTCGTGCCCACGGCGCCGCGCAGGGTGCCGTCCGGCGCCGCAACGGACTCGAGCGCCCGGACGACGGTCGTCCCGACCGCGATCACCCGCCCACCCCAGGCCCGCGTGGCGCCGACCATCCGCGCGGTCTCCACGCTGACCGCGAAGCGCTCCGGGAAGGGATCCTCGCCAACCTCCAACGACGACACCCCGGCGTGCAACAGGATCGGGGCAAAGCGCACGCCGGCGCTGATCAGCCGGACGACCAGCTCGGCAGTGAACGGCCGCCCGGCACTGGGCATCTCCGCGCTGCCGGGGTCGTGGGCCCAGATCGTCTGGTAGGCCTCCAGCGGCCAGCGGCCGGGCACGTGTGAGTAGCGGATCGGCTGCCCGTGGGCGTGCAGGTACTCGAGCACGCCGGCGCCGAACCGCAGGTCGGCGACAACGAGCCGTTCGCTGTCCCCCAACGACGCGACCACCCGGACCCGGCCACCGCCCGCCAGAGCCACGGTCGCCCCGGGCGCCGGCGCGGCGTGGCGGCCGCCGTCGGCGTCCCGGAGCTCGAGCAC
>JALYZB010000409.1 GCA_030945945.1 Actinomycetota bacterium
CGCTTTGACCAGTTGTAGACCGACCCGGCGAGCGGATACTGCCCGGCCATCTCGGCAAAGCACAGCGCGACCATCATCTGGCCCCCGAGCACGATGAACCACGTCCACCACACCGCCGGTCCGGCGAACAGGAAGCCGAACGCGAACAGCTGGATGACCCCGGTGAGGATCGAGATGTAGCTGAAGCCGGCGGCGAAGGACGAGAAGTTGCCCAGGGAACGGTCCAGTTCCTGCTTGTAACCGAAACCGGCGAGTTCGCCGCTGTCGCCGCTCCCGGTCGGAGCCTCTGCGGTTGCCATCAATCTACCTCCCGTCGCGCCTGGGCACGACTATCGATCACGATGAAGAAGCTCGTCGCCGGCCCCACGGTCCTACGCTCTCCGACGCGTTGACCACGTCCTGACACGGCTGTTATATATCAGTGCTCTGAACGTGTCAACGACGGGCGTGCGCCAGCGGCGCCGCCGTCTCCACGGCTCGCCCCAGGACTTGGTGAGCCCGACGGCCGGGAGCGAGGGACATGAGCGCAGCAACCCCGCAGGAGATGTTCGTGGACGGAGCGTGGACGGCGAGTGCCAGCGGAGCCACCTTCGAGGCCACCAGCCCCGGAAGCGGCGAGCGTCTCGGCGCGATGCCAGAGGGTGACCGGACCGACGCGCGGCGCGCCATCGACGCCGCCGGCGCGGCAGCCGACGGCTGGGCTCGGCTGACCGCCTTTGAGCGTGCGGCGAAGATGCACGCGGTTGGCGACCTGATCGAATCCCGGCGTGACGCACTCGCCCGCACGCTCACGCTGGACCAGGGCAAGCCGCTGCACGCCGAGGCCTACGACGAGGTCGACGAGCTCGTCGAGTACTGGCGGATGGCGGCCGAGGACGCCAAGCGCCTGGGCGGCGAGCTTCCCAACTCCTTCTCACCGGGCAAGCGCGTGCTGCTGACCCGCCGTCCGCGAGGCGTCGTCGGGGTGATCAGCCCCTGGAACTGGCCGTACACGATGCCCGCCGAGCTGATCGCGCCCGCGCTGGCCTGCGGCAACGCGGTCGTCTGGACGCCGGCACCGTCAACTGCCCTGTGCGCAGCCGCGCTTGCCGAATGCGTGGCTGATGCCGACCTACCGCCCGGGGTGTTCAACCTCGTCACCGGACCCGGCCCGGTGGTCGGGGACGAGATCGCCCGCCATGCGGCGGTCAACGGGGTCGCGTTCATCGGTTCGACGCAAACCGGTCGGCTGGTGGCGGCGGCGTCGACGGGCAAGGCATCACTGCTGGAGATGGGCGGTAACGGACCGATCGTCGTCCTCGACGACGCCGACGTCGATGCCGCGGTAACGGCGACGATGACCGCATGCTTTCTCTGCGCCGGTCAGAGCTGCACCGCCGGCGAGCGGATCCTGGTGCAACACGGCGTGCACGACGAGTACCTCGAGAAGCTGCGGCGCGCGGTCATCGAGCAGATCGTGCTCGGGGATCCGCTCGCCCCCGAGACGACGATGGGGCCGCTCAACAATGGGGGTGTGGCGGCGAAGATGGACGAGCACGTCGCCGACGCCCTGCAGCGCGGAGGCGAGGCGCTGACCGGCGGGGCTCGCAGCCGCGCCTTCCCGACCGAGCTCTACTGGGAACCGACGGTGCTCGCCGGCGTCGCCGCTGACGCGCGGGTCAGCACCGAGGAGACATTCGGCCCGGTCGCGCCCGTGGTGGCCATTGATTCCTTCGAGGAGGCGGTGACGCTCGCCAACGCCTCCCCGTACGGACTGCTCTCGGCGATCTTCACCGCCGACCTCCAGCGCGGCCTGGAATACGCAGACCGGGTGCGAACCGGCTGGGTGAACATCAACGAGTCGAGCAATTACTGGGAGGCGCACCTGCCGTTCGGGGGCCGCGCGGGATCCGACAGCGGAATCGGCCGGGTGGGCGGCGCGCACGTCATGCACACCTTCACCGAGTTGCAGACGGTGACCATCACCCCGGCCCGGCGGCGTCGCTGACCGCTGCCTCCGAGCTCGCTCCCTGCGGATCGTGACGGTAGAAGGGCTCGCGGATCGGCTCGAGCGGCGTATTGCCGAGGATGAGATCGGCACCCTTCTCGGCCAGCATCACGGTTGGAGCATGGATGTTGGCGTTGGTGACGTAGCGCATCGCGGAGGCGTCCACGACGCGGATCCCCTCCAAGCCGTGAACGCGCATGCTCGCCGGATCGATGACCGAGTCCTCTCCCGTGCCCAGTCGGCACGTGCAGGACGGGTGCAGCGCGGTCTCGGCGTCCTTGGCCACCCACTCGAGGATCTGCGCTTCGGAGTTGACGTCGAGCCCGGGTGAGAGCTCTCCGTCGTTGTACTGATCGAAGGCCGGCTGGGTGAGGATGTCGCGGGCGACCCGGATGGCCTCGACCCACTCCCGGCGGTCGTTTTCGGTAGAGAGATAGTTGAAGCGCAGCGCAGGATGCCGGCGCGGATCGGTGGAGACGATCTTGACCGAGCCACGGGCATCGGAGTACATCGGGCCCACGTGAACCTGGTAGCCGTGGCCCTGGGGGGCGGTTCCGTCGTAGCGGATCGCGATGGGTAGGAAGTGGAACATCAGATTCGGGTAGGCGACGTCATCGTTGGAGCGCGCGAAACCGCCTCCCTCGAAGTGGTTGGTCGCGCCGGGGCCGCGGCGGCCCAGCAGCCACTGAAGCCCGACCCACGGCCGGTTGCGGTACTTCATGGCCGGCGCAACCGAGACCGGCAATTTCGAGGCGTACTGAACGTAGACCTCGAGGTGGTCCTGCAGATGTTCGCCGACCGACGGCAGATCGTGGCGCGGCGTCACGCCGATCGCCTCCAGCTCGTGCGCGTTTCCGACGCCCGAGAGCTGCAGAAGCTGCGGCGAGTTGATCGCGCCGCCGGCCAGGATCACCTCTCCAGCGTCGATCCGCTCGGTCTGGCCCTTGCGGGTGACCTCGACCCCAACAGCGCGCGTCCCTTCGAATCGCACACGGCTGACGAAGGCTCCCGTGCGCAGCTCGAGGTTGGGGCGGCTGAGCACCGGGTGCAGGTAGGCACGGGCGGCGCTCATGCGGTGGCCGCGGTAGATGTTCCGATCAAACGGGCCGAAGCCCTCCTGGCGGTAACCGTTGACGTCCTCGGTCAGCCGATAGCCCGCTTGCACCGTGGCCTGGAAGAAGGCTCGGAACAGCGCACCATCGGCGGGGCCGCGCTCGAGCTTGAGCGGGCCGTCGCCCCCGCGCCAGACGTTCGCGCCGGCCATGCAGGTTTCCATGCGCTTGAAATACGGCAGGCAATGGGCGTAGTCCCAGTCCGCCATGCCGGGGTCCGCCGCCCATCGCTCGTAGTCCAGCGGATTCCCGCGCTGGAAGATCATGCCGTTGATCGAGCTCGACCCGCCGACCACTTTGCCGCGCGCGTGGTAGATACGGCGACCGAACATGTGCGGCTCGGGCTCGGACTCGTACTTCCAGTCGTAGAAGCGGTTGCCGATCGGAAACGACAGCGCGGCCGGCATGTGGATGTAGAGATCCCACAGCGAGTCGTTGCGGCCGGCCTCAAGGACGAGGACACGGGTCGAGGGATCGGCGCTGAGGCGGTTGGCGAGAACAGAGCCCGCCGAGCCACTGCCGACGACGACGTAGTCATAGTGCATGTCAGTCCACTCCTGGGTTCATGGGATGAGCTTGTCGCCGACGCAGGAGCATGACTACAGGACGGCCCGAATCTCGCGCTCGAAGATCTCGATGTGCTCGGCGACGACCGCCCGCGCCCGACCGGCATCCCCCGAGGCGATCGCGTGCAGGACGTCATCGTGCTCGTGAACGCGCGCGAACAGGTGCGGCAGACGGTCGAGCACGAGGTGCCAGATGCGCAGCGACAGGTTGAGGTAGCGGCCGAGCGTCTCCTCGAGGTACGGGTTGCCGGCGGCGCGATGGATGAACCGGTGTACGGCCGCGTCCAGCGCCATCAGCGCGGCGGTGTCGTCGCTGCCCTTGCTGTGGGCGAGCGCGACGAGTAGCTCGTCGAGCTCAAAGCGTTGCTCGCGGGTCAGCCGCTGAGCGGCTCGGTAGGCCGCGTGGCCCTCCAGCTGGGTGCGCACGTCGGAGATGTCGGCGAGATCGGTGATGTTGATCTCCGACGCGAACGTGCCGCGGCGGGGGAAGACGGTGACGAGGTTCTCCAGCGCCAGACGTTTGATCGCCTCGCGGACCGGGGTGCGTCCGATCGCCAGCTCGGCCCCGAGCACGTCCTCGTCGATCGGCTCGCCGGGTGCGATCCGCAGCGTGACGATCCGGTCCCGCAGGTCGGCGTAGGCACGATCGGCCAGCAGCGCTCGCGGTGCCGGCGGCAAGACGCGCGTGCTCACCGAGCGGCCGCGCGCCCCGCCTCGCGCACGACTGATATATGAGTCATCGGTTCTGAGTCTAACATTGGGTCGATCGTGCGCCAAGCCGTGACGAGCTCATGATCAGCACCCGTGATGCCGACGCCGTCGAGCGCCGGATCCGGGCCGGGGAGGCCGACGCCGTGCGCCGGGTGGTGGCCACGCTCGCGCGCGAGACGCCGCTGCTGACCTCGCACAGCCTCTCAGACGGCTGCGGTGGGCGCGTGCTGCTCAAGGCCGAGAACCTGCAGCGGACCGGCTCCTTCAAGCTTCGCGGCGCCGTCCACAAGACCAGCCTGCTGCAGCACGCCCCGGCTGTCGTGGCTGGCAGCGCGGGCAATCACGGCCAGTCGCTGGCCTACGCGGCCCGGGCCCGCGAGATCCCCTGCACCGTGTTCATGCCCTCGGATGCGTCGGTGGCCAAGGTCGCTGCGGTGCAGGCGTTCGGCGGAACCGTCCGACTCGGCGGGGGCTCGGTCGACGAATGCGTCGGCTTTGCCCGGACCGAGGCCGCCGAGACCGGAGCGATATTCGTGCATCCCTTCGACGATCCCGACATCGTCCTCGGCCAGGCCACGCTCGGGCTCGAGCTGCTCGACGCCGTCTCCGACCTCGCCGCGGTCGTCGTCCCGGTCGGCGGCGGTGGCCTCATCTCGGGCGTGGCGGGGGTGGTCAAGACCGCCCGGCCCGAGGTCCGGGTGATCGGCGTTCAGGTCGCCGCCTGCGCATCATTCCCCCCGTCACTCGCAGCCGCCAGCCCGATCGCGTTCGGTGCCCGCGCGACGATTGCCGACGGGATCGCGGTCAAGCAGCCGGGCGAGCTCACGCTGGCCCTGGTCGAGCGCTGGGTCGACGAACTCGTGCTCGTCGAGGAGGACGACGTCGCCGACGCGATGGTCTGGTTGCTCGAGCGCTCAAAGCTCGTCGTCGAGGGTGGTGGCGCGGTCGGGGTCGCCGCCCTGCTCGGCGGCCGCCTCTCCCCCGCTACGGAGGGCTCGACGGTGATCGTCCTGTCGGGCGGCAACGTCGACGCCGGACTGCTGGCCGCGATCGCCAACCGCGGCGAGACCACCGCCGGCCGGCGCTTGCGCCTGTTCACCCGGATCTCGGACCGCCCCGGCGGTCTGGCCGCGCTGCTGACCGAGATCGCCGCGGCGGGCGGCAACGTCGTGCACACCGATCACGTCCGCGAGGCCGTCCCGCTGCACGTGCGCGAGACCGGGGTCGAGATCACCCTCGAGACCCGCGGCAACGCGCACGGTGCGCAGATCGTCACGGCCCTGGAGACGGCGGGCTACGCGATCCGCCGCCTGGACTCCTGACCGTAGAACTCCGCCCCTAGTCGCCGAGCTCGATCCGCCGGCGGTCCACGAACTCGCGCAGCTCGGCGTCGATCGCCTCGTCCAGGGGCGGCTGCTCATAGCTCTCCAGCTGAGCACGCCAGATCTCGCCGGCCCGGACGGTCGTGTTCCGTGCGCCCTTCTTGGTCCAGCGGTCGAAGTTCTCCGTCGAGGACAGCAGCGGGCGGTAAAAGCACTCCCGGAAGCGCTCGAGCGTGTGGGCGGCGCCGAGGAAATGCCCGCCGGCGCCGACCTCGACGTGG
>JALYZB010000429.1 GCA_030945945.1 Actinomycetota bacterium
GGTTGACGCTGCCCGTTCCCTGCCGGCGGCAGCTTGATCACAGGCCCCACATTTGCCGGTCGGCGTCTAAAGGAAAGTCGTCGCCAAGACCGCGCGCAGAGGCAGGCGCAAGACGCGAGCCGCAGCCGCCAGGCGGTGCAGCATGCGTTCGGGGAACTGCTGCCGCTGGCTGCCCCGATGCTGCTCGGGGTACATCGACGGCGCGTCGAGCATGAGGTTACTCAGGCGGTCGTGCGAGAGGCTGAGATCAGGACTCCGGAGGGGGTGCTGCCAGGCGCAATCGAGGTGACGTTCCTATTTTGCGACCTGAAGAACTTCAGCCGGTACGCGGAAGCTCATGGTGACGTGGCTGCGGTTGACCTGATCGAGCGCCTGGCGGTGGTGGTCACAGGCGAGCTTGGGGACCACGGCCACGTAGTCAAGGGTCTCGGCGACGGGTTCATGCTCAGTTACCCGGAGCCCTTGGAGGCCGTCGCCGCCTGCGTTCGGATCATCGAGCAGATGCGCGGAGGTGGCGCGCCGGGTGTGCACGCGGGCGTCCACCACGGTGTTGCGCTGTACCGCGAAGGAGACTATTTCGGCGGCGCTGTCAACCTTGCGTCGCGGCTGCTCCGGCTCGCGGGGCGCGACGAGCTGTTCGCGTCGGAGGTCGTCATGCGCGCGACTCTCGGCCGCTTTGACTGGAAGGCACGCGGGCGTCAGGACATCCGCGGGTTCAGGGAGTCAGTCAGCGTCTACTGCCTGCGCTCGACTTTCCCCGCCTGACGAGAGCCAGCGCGACGGCAGCCAAAGCCGCTGCTTTTGATCACGCAGGGCGCAACTCCAGCCGCACCCAGTAGCTTAGCTAGGAGACCGTGATGTAGCCGGCCATGTAACCCGGGTGGGTCATCGCCCAGCCGTGGGCGTCGCTGTCGCACGGGATCAAACACGTCCACTCGAAGCGACCCGCTTTGTTCGCGGTCATCGTGTAGGTGTGCACTCCGGGATTGACGATGATGCTCACACCGGTGCCCGGGGCCGTGATGCTGTGGGGGCTCGCGTCCTTATTGTCGATCCGGATCTGAGTCGGTTGACCGGCCTTGACTGCGAAGTTGGTCTTCGAGAATGCGTCGTGCAGCTTGCCGTCGGGGCCCTTCTTAATTGAGCCTGCGACGCTGAGACTGATCGTCTGCGCGACCGGCACGGTGGGGACGGCAGCGACGGGCGTCGACGGCATGATCATCGCGCTGGTGTGGTTCTGGGTCGCGACCACGAGGGCGAGGGTGGCGATGCCGATTGCCGTCACGATGCCGACGGCTCCGAGCGCCTGGAGGAAAACTCCGCCCTTGCGGTTGACCTCGGCGTCAAACTTCTCCTGATCGGTCGGCAGGTGCGCCTTCGCGGGCTCGCGGGCCGACGCCCCGTTTTCAGAAGTGGGTTCAGCCTCAGGTATCAGTGTTGCGGTCATGTTGCACTCCTGTACGTAGGGCAAGCGGCGCAGGTACCTGCTGACACTAGGCCAGCCAAGGTCACTGCAACGCGCGGTCTGTGTGGCAAATGGCCGGCAGCCGCGTCTCAATTCACCTTATGCCCCTGGGATGCGACGCCATCCGTAATTTCCTGCGCCCCGCCCGCGGGATTCCCGAGGGCGCCGGTGGGCTTTGGAGCTCGGCCGTCACTAGGCGTCGGAGTTCTCGTCTCGCGCGGTATTTACGTCCGAGAAAGTGGGGAGTGCAGATTGCAGCCCCACGTGGGGCCTACGGTCAACAGGAACTCGATCACAAGTCCGCTAAAGCGAGCCGGCCGAGCATGGCGCGGTACGAGCGGCCCGAACCTGACCGCAGTGAATGCCCTGCGGCCTGTGTAAGCAACAGTGGTCGCGTGGGACGCATCGCGCTCAGTCCGCGGCGGCGTCCGCCCATGACTCGTCCGGGGAACTAGGTGTTTGACGCGTACTCGGGGTCCGTGCTGTTCCGTTCGGTGCCCGGGTCCGCGCTGCACGAGGTCGTCGCTTCCATAGCTGCGGCGTCTGAGACCGATGGCTCGGATCCGGTGAAGCGGACCTCGGGGGGAGCGTGGCGGTCCTCGGCGCGGCGAAGAGGTCACCGATCCGGCTGAGGTCGAGCGGATCGAGGGCTCGAACTCGAGCCCCAGCGCCTGGGTTCAAAGGGACTGGGTCCAGATCCGAGCGGTCTCTGCTTCGGGCTGGCGCGTCGTGCGTGCGTTGGGGCCGGATGATCGCCGGTAGGAGCTGCGGCTTTGGCTCTCACGCCAAACCCGCTTTAGAGGCAGGTCTATCCTCACGCTGGCCTGATGAACGCGCCGAGCGACGACGATCGGACCCGCCGCCTGCTCGACGTGGGTCGGGCGCTGTTGGCCGAGCTTGATCCCGAGGCGGTGCTCGACCTGATTCTCGAGCAGGCCAAGGACATCACCGGGGCCCGGTATGCGGCGCTGGGGGTGCTCAACGAGCAGCGAACAGAACTCGAACGTTTCGTCACCTCGGGGATGGACGACGCGACCCGCCGTTCGATCGGCGACTTCCCACGCGGCCGTGGCGTGCTTGGCGTGCTGATCAAACAGCCCCGACCCTTGCGCCTGACCGACGCGGGGAAGCATCCGTTGAGCTACGGCTTTCCCGCCGGTCATCCGCCGATGCATAGCTTTCTCGGGGTGCCGATCATGATCCGCGGCGCAGCCTGGGGCAACCTCTATCTCACGGAGAAGACAGAGGGAGAGTTCACCGACGCCGACGAGGACGCTGTCGGGATCCTGGCCGGCTGGGCGGGGACCGCAATCGAGAACGCCAGGCTTTATCAGGTCTCCGAGCGACGGCGCCAGGAGCTGGAGCGGGCGGTGCATGGCCTTGAGGCGACGAGTGACATCGTGATCGCGATCGGGGCGGAGAGCAACCTGGACCGGGTGCTAGAGCTGATCGCTAAACGCGGACGGGCGCTGGTCGACGCGCAGAGCATGCTGATCATGCTGCGAGACGGAACTGATCTGGTCATCGCCGCGGTCGCCGGGCAGGCAACCGACATCCGCGGCCTGCGGCTGCCGATCGACCAATCAACTTCGGGGCATGTCCTTCAGCAGGGACGCTCAGAGCGAATCATCGACGTCGAGTCCAGGCTGCGGATCTCCCCCGCGAGGCTGGGGGTACCTGATGCCCACACCGGACTCCTGGTTCCGATGATCCACCGCAACGAAGCGCTGGGGGTGCTCGCCGCCTTCAACCACGGCGTCGACGGCAACGGCTTCACTGACGACGATGAGCGGCTGATGCGCACGTTCGCGACCACGGCGGCCAATGCGGTGGTGATGGCGCGAAGCGTCGAAGCGGGCAGGCTGCGCAGCGCGATCGCCGCCGCCGACGCCGAGCGTGCCCGCTGGGCACGAGACCTGCACGACCAGACGCTGCAGAGTCTCGGCGGCCTGCGCGTGTTGCTCGCAGCCGCGCTGCGCCGAGCTGAGCCCGGCGGCGTCGGGGGACTGTTGCGCCAGGCGATCGAGGACACCGAGCAGGAGATCGGAAACCTGCGGGCGATGATCAGCGACCTGCGTCCTTCGATGCTGGATGACTTTGGGCTGCTCCCAGCTCTAGAGGCGCTGCTTCAGCGTCGCGGCCGTGACGGCCTGAACATCGTCGGCGAGCTGACCCTCCCGGATCCAGAGCTCGGCGGAGAGTCGCTGGAGCCCGAGTTGGAGACGACGATCTATCGCCTAATCCAGGAGGCGCTAACCAACGTCGTGCGGCACGCCCAGGCTGAGTCTGTGCGCGTCACCGTGACCGCCGAGGGCGATGAGGTGATGGTTGAGGTGCACGATGACGGAGTCGGCTTTGACATCGATGCGCGGGCGTCGGGCTTCGGGGTCGTCGGGATGCGTGAGCGGGTGTACCTCGCCGGGGGCGTCTTTTCGATCGAGTCCAGCGAACGTGGCACGTTGGTGCAAGCCCGTCTTGCCGCACATCAGACTGCGGCCGCGGCGTACCCCTCAGCTGCCGAGGACGGCGCTGTACCGCAGTAAGTACCGGCCCGCACCGACGTCTGCGCTGACGTGCTGCTCGCCACGAGCTGCGCCCCGAATCGCGTCCGCCAGCTCGCTGTCGGACCTGTCCTTGACCACGAACCCGATCGCGCCGGCATCGAGCGCACGCCGCTCGAACGCCGGATCGTCTTCCATTGTGAGGACAACGATCTGCGAACCGGGAACCTCCCGTCGCAGGCGACCGATCGCCTCGATATTCGAGCCGTTGGACATCCCCAGATCCAGCACGAGCACCTGAGGCTGCTGCGCATGCACGTCGCGCATGACCGTCGCGAGGTCTCCCGCCTCGGCGACCACGTGGACGCCGGCTTCGCCGTCCAGCAGCAGACGAAGACTGCGACGCATGGCGGCGTGATTGTCGCCAAGAACGACACGAATCGGGTCGACGGGCATACCAGCAAGCTAGCTTTTGCTCACTGCCCTGCCGTCGGGGAAAAGCGGCACCCCGGTGCGGAGAACTACGCGTGCTCAGGTCTGCAGCAGTCCACGGTCAATTGCGTAGCGCACGAGCTCCGCGCGGGAACCCAGCATCAGCTTCTGCTGAATGTGGGCACGATGAGCCTCCACGGTGCGTACCGATAGGTACAGCTCCGCGGCTACCTCTGTGTTGGTGTGACCCAGCGCGATCATGCGCAGCACCTCCACCTCGCGCCCCGAGAGCCCGTCGGGCAGGCCCGGGGGCAGCTCAGCGGCAACGCGCGCCCCGAGCTCTGGATTCAGATAGCTCTGGCCGGCGGCGGCGCGGCGAACCGCCTCCACCAGTTCCTCATCGGCAGCTTCCTTGAGCACGTAGCCAAGCACGCCGGCGCGCATGGCCTGGCGCGCGTAAGCAGCCTCGTCCTGCATGGTCAAGACCACGATCTGAGTGTCGGGCGATTCCGCGCGGATCGTTGGGACCGTGTCCAGGCTCGATCCGCCGGGCATGTTGATGTCCAGTACGAGCACGTCGGGATGATGTCCATGCACGTAACGACGCGCGGCCTCCGCATTGTCGGCTTCGGCGACGACCTCGAAGTCCGGCTCCCCGTCCAGCAGCATCCGCAGCCCACGGCGCACGATCGCGTGATCGTCCGCGATCACGATACGGATCGTGATCGCGTCGGCCGCCACTTGAGGAACATTGGTCACGGACATCACGCTAGCGGCGTAGCGCCGGCTGCACGATCCAGCGCCATCCAAGGCCGTGGAGGTTAAGGCTGGGCAACGAGTTCACTCGGGCGACGTTACAGCCGGGAGGATGCTGCGGCGGTAGCAAAGATCCGCCGTCTCGTTCGTACAAATTACAACTGCGGCATGCCTCCACACCCGCGTGGTGCGCGATTGCCAAGGACGGCGAGCATCACCTTCTGCGGTCGGGTTGTTCCGCGAGCGATTGCGCCCAGCGATCGTCCGACGGGCCTTATCTTGGCGATCTTCGGCGGCCTGATCATTTCAATTGCTCACTAGACCGCAGCGGCTCCCCAACGGTCAGCTGATCGCCGAGAACCCGAAACGGACAGCGAACCTGAAGACAGGCGATTTCGCTCCGAGCCCCCACCAGCGCAACGTCAGGCCGTTCCCGGGAAGTCACGTGCCCAACGTCCGCGCTTCGATCTCGCGCACGTCGACCTCATGGCCGAGGGCGATCACGATCGGAACCACGAGCTCCGCAAGATGCTGATCCGGCACCAGCGGGTGATCGTCACCAGCCCTCCCTTCGGCTACCCGCGTAAGACGCCGGCGTGGAACCTCGCGACGTGCCGGCCATCGGTAGCTCGCTTAGCATCCACGTAGAAACCCGCATCTGAAACGTGGCGTTATGCCGGTGAAGCCAGCCTTGAGCACGTCTACTGTGGTTTCACATTCCGCATGGAGGTATCGAAATGTTCAGAAGCGTCGTCGTTGGTGTTGACGAGACCCAGGGCGGTCGGGACGCCAGGGCCTTGGCGAAGGACTTGGTCGCGAGCGACGGGTCAGTGTTGTTGGCCCGCGTGTTCGTCCACGATCCTTTGACCGGGCGCGGCACGAGCCACGACTTTGACCGCCGGCGTTCTGTGGATCTGCACGCCGCCGCTCGAGGCGAGATGGGTGACGACGCGGACCTGCGGTGCGTCGACTCTCAGTCAGTCGGGCGTGGCCTTCACGAGCTTGCGGATGGCGAACGTGCTGACCTGCTGGTTTTCGGTTCTTCCCACCGGGGTTTGATCGGACGTGTCATGGTCGGAGACGACACGAGTGATGCCCTCAACGGCGCGCCGTGTGCGGTTGCTATCGCTCCCTTTGGATACGCAGAGCGTCCGGCCGTGCTGCGCGAGATTGGTGTGGCATATAACGGGTCGCCGGAAAGCGAGAATGCTCTGGCTGTCGCGAGAGAATTGGCGGCCGAGCATGGCGCGAAAATTTCGGCGTTTGAGGCAGTCTCGGTTTCGGCGTACCTGACGTTACCTGGCGGAGGCATGGCTATCGAGTCGCTGCCCTCGTTCGTTGACCAAGCTCGGGCACGGATCGCCGCGCTTGACGATGTCGAGCCTCATGCCGCCTATGGTCTGGCGGCCGAAGAGCTGGCGATGTACAGCGCGTCACTCGACCTGTTGGTGGTTGGTTCGCGCGGTTACGGTCCGATCGGCCGGTTCGTGCACGGGAGCACGTCACGCCAGCTGGCGCGCAGCGCTCGCTGTCCGCTGCTCGTGCTCACCCGGGCCGCACGTCCGGTCCGACGGACCGACGGTGATCACGCAGGCCGTACGTTAGTCGCTATGGCTACGTAGGCCAACGGCGTTACTTTGGCGCCGGCTCAAAACGGCACGCAGCGAGTTCTTACACCCACCTCAATTAGATTGGGAGTAGATCATGGTCATAGCAAACGGCCAAGGACAGGATGCGGGTCGGTCCGAACGGTTGGATGTGTTGATCACCGGCGCGGGCGTCGCGGGCCTGGAGGCTGCGTTCGCCCTGCGCGAGCTGGCAGATGACCGCGTCAATCTGACGTTGCTCGATCCAAAGGATGAGTTCGTGTATAGGCCGATATCGGTCGGTGAACCGTTCAGCGCAGGCTGGGCGAAGCGCTACCCCTTGTTGAGGTTGGCGGAGGATGCCGGAGCTCAGCTAATTCAGGATGGCCTTGGTGGCGTCGACGTGGAACGCTGCGTAGCGCACACAACATCGGGTGCTGAACTGCGCTACGACGCGCTGCTCATCGGCCTTGGCGCGAGCGTTCATCGGCGCTATGAGCATGTGACCAGTGTCGATGACGCGCGCATGGACGAGTTGCTCCACGGGTTGATTCAGGACGTGGAAGGGGGCTATGTGCGGCGTCTCGCGTTCGTTGTTCCGGCGCCGATGCCGTGGCCACTGCCGGTCTATGAGCTTGCGTTGATGACTGCCGAGCGTGCGTGGAACATGCAGGCCGATGTGGCGATCACGATCCTGACCCCCGAAGCGGCTCCGCTGGAGGTGTTCGGCGAAGGCATTAGCCAGGGCGTGGCCCGGCTGCTGGCCAAGCGCGGGATCGAGGTGATCACCTCGGCGTACTGCGAGATCCCCAAGGCGAAGACGATCAGCATTCAGCCCGGTGACCGGACGCTCGAGGTCGACCGCATCGTCGCGCTGCCGGAGCTCCGTGGTCCTGCCGTACCCGGGCTTCCAGACGATGCGGCCGGGTTCATACCGGTCGATGACCACGGCAGGGTCACGGGGGTTGAAGGCGTGTGGGCGGCCGGCGACGCGACTGACTTTCCGGTCAAGCACGGCGGCATCGCCGCCCAGCAGGCAGACATCGTTGCCCAGTCAATCGCGGCTGAGGCCGGCGCGCCAGTCGAGCCTCAGCGGTTCAAACCAGTGATGGAAGGACTGTTGCTGACCGGCGGCAAACCACTACACCTACGCGCGGAGATCACGGACGGTGGCCTCTCAGAACTGACCGAGGTGCTGCGCGGCTCGCGCATACCCAAAATCGCGGCGCGATACCTCGCGTCTCACCTCCCCGAGCATGTCGGCGCGATGGGGTGACAAGGTCGTTGTCGAGCGATCAAGCTCAATGCTGCTGTAACCAGCCAGCCCGTCAGCCCGAAGCCAAGCACATCGAACGTGACGTGGGTGGGATCCAGAGCCACCGCGCCGGGGCCGAGGATGTCGGCGGATCGCGGCGTGCAGACGCTGCGCGCGCATGATCGCCTGGACGGGCAGCTGCTGCCTGTCGCGCTGAAACTGGCCTCTGGCGATCGATTGAGCCGATCAGCAGTGATGAGGCGCGGATGGACCGCTTAGCCGGGCCTGCCTTTCCATCCGGTGGTCGTGCTCGGACAAGGCAAATTGCTGGCCAATTGCCGGCCCGGTGAGACCCGCTCTGTCGCCGATCGAGCCACGGTTTTTGGGCTGCTGCTTCAGATGGTCACGGGAGGGGAGCAGAAGCCGGCCGACTGGCGAATCCCCTGCGCGACGTGGCCCCTGATTCGTGTTTGCAGAAGCGCGAGAGCCTTCATTCCAAGCTTCGTTAGAGTCATCGTTGTGGAGACGTGTGAGCTGCTGTGCCTCGATCTTGATGCCGCAGAGATGGTCCGTGGCTCGTTGGACGCTGACGGTGCCGCGCGGCTCGCTCGCACGCTCAAGGCGTTCTCAGACCCGACGCGGCTGTTGATCGTCCAGGCGCTCGCGGAGCGCGAGCTGTGTGGATGTGATCTCGGCTGGGTTACAGGCCAGAGCGACAAGGT
>JALYZB010000460.1 GCA_030945945.1 Actinomycetota bacterium
CGTCGACGGGCAGGGCGACATCGCCGCGTACACGAACACGATCAACTTCTTCGGCGGCAGCGGGCAGGTCGTGCCCGGCTACGGGTTCCTGCTCAACAACGAGATGACCGACTTCAATTTCGCGCCCACGGCGTCGTCCGGTGCCAATGACCCCAACCTGCCCGCGGGCGGCAAGCAGCCGCGCTCGAGCATGGGTCCGGTGATCGCGACGCGCCACGGCCGGCCCGTGTTCGCGATCGGCGCCGCCGGCGGCTCGACGATCATCACCACGGTTGTGCAGACGCTGATCAACCACGTGGACTTCGGCATGCCGCTCCCGGCGGCCCTCGCCGCGCCCCGCGTCAGCCAGACGAACTCGTCCTCGAACACCTCATTGGCCGAGCCCGACTTCTACAACAGCCCACTCGCCCAGCAGCTGACCAGCCAGTTCGGCGAGAAGCTCAGGCTCGCCACCGGCTCGATCCTGCCTCTGGACAGCTACCCGGGCGACGCGACCGCGCTGCAGATCCTCGGCGGCGGCCGCGCGGAGGCGATCGCCGAGCCCATCCGGCTGGGCGGCGGCAGCGCGCTGGCGATCAGCTCACGCCGCTGAGCGCCGTCGGCGGGGGGCCGAGCGGCCGGCGGCCGCGTCGTCAATCGCGGATGACGGCGCCGGATCGCGCGAGCTCGGCGAGCGCCGCTTGCGAGTCCTTGGCATCGATTCCGCGGATCGCCTCGGACTCGATCGTCACGATCAGCCCTTCGCGCAGCGCGTCGGCGGCGGTGTGGCGCACGCAGTAGTCGGTCGCGAGCCCGACCACGGTCACGGCCACGACCTCCTCCTCGCGCAGCAGCTCGCGCAGCAGGTCGCTCTCGAAGGCTGAGTAGCCTTCGGCATCGATCGCCGTGCCGGTGTCGATCACGGCGTCGATCCTCGAGCGGTCCAGCTGGTCAGAGAGCTGGGCGCCCGGGGTCTCCTGAACGCAGTGCTCGGGCCACGGGCCGCCCTGGGCCTGAAAGCTCGAGTGAGCGGCGGGGTGCCAGTCCCGGGTGGCGATCACCACATCGAAGCGGGAGTCGGCGGCCAGCGCGTTGATCGGGGCGATCACCTGATCGCCGTCGGGCACGGCGAGCGCACCGCCGGCAAGGAAGTCATTCTGAACGTCGACGATCAGCAGAGCGAGAGCCATCCGTGAAGCGTTACCCGGACCGTCGCCGGCCCAAAAGTCCGATCGGGCAAACCACCCAAAAACCATTGTGACCGAGGTCGGACAGCGTGGCTTGGCGCGCCTGCGCCGACCACGCGCTGGTGGGAGGGCAGCCGCAGACGGCGGTCGCGCTGCTGGCGCAAGCGGGGCAGCGATGCGCGCGGACGCGCGGCCGGCGATCGCGACCCACCAGGCCACTCCGATCCAAAATGTGCTGCCCAGCGACGCTTTCTGACTCAGAGTCGGCCTGATCGGCGACGACGTGGCTCGCGGGACGAATCATCCGTTTGCCCGATGGACGTCGCGCTCATCCGCGGGTACGGTGCACCGAAAGGAGGAGCACCGGCGTGACCGGCAATTCGTGGTCACCGCCCGCGGGCTCCGGGCGGCGATGTCGGCGACCGCTGCCGCGTCAGCGGTAAGGTCCAATGCCTCCATGGGTTCCGTCACCGACCTCATCAGCATCGTCGACGCCGATCCCGACCTCGGCGATCTGCTCAATCCGGCCGAGTGCGAGCGCGCGCGCCGGGAGGCGCTGACGCGGGTCCGGCACCTGTCGGTGGGTACCTGGGACGTCACCGGCGCCGTCGAGCCTGACGTCCACCACCGCGGCTTCATGCTCATCTCCGGCCTGCTCTCGCGGGAGGTCAACGTGCTCGAGCGCACCTGCGTCGAGCTGCTCGGCGTCGGGGACGTAATGCGACCCTGGCGGTGGGACGAGGAGGGCTCCCACGTCCACGCCGAGGTCGGCTGGAACGTGCTCGAGCCGACCGATCTCGCGGTGCTCGAACACGGACTGGTCACCCGCATGAACCCCTGGCCCGCACTCGGGCTCGAGCTGTTCGCACGCGGGACGCGGCGGGCGCACTCGATGGCCATCTCGCTGGCCATCGCCCACCACCCCCGCGTGGACGATCGCCTGATCCTGACCCTCTGGCACCTGGCCGAGCGCTGGGGACGCGTGCGCCCCGAGGGGATCGTCGTGCCGCTGCCGCTCTCCCATCAGCGCCTGGCGCATCTCATCGGCGCGCACCGGCCCTCGGTCACGACGGCGATCGGGGAGCTGGTCCGCACCGGCTCGCTGAGTCGGGGCGAAAAGGGCGGCTGGGTCCTGCACGGCGCACCGCCCGACGCCCTGCGCCATCACCGCCTCGCGGCCGCGATGACCTGAGCAGGACCGGCCCGCACGGCGACGAGCGGCGGGGCCGCGCCCGTCCCGGAAAGGCCCGGGACGTGGACGCGACCCCGTGCGATCAGCGGACCACGCCGCGCCGGCTGCCCATGCCAATCCCGCGCCGGTTGCCGACCAGCACGACGACGGCGACCAGCGCGAGCAGGAAGATGAGCGGGTGGATGAGCAGTCCGCCGAGGACCGCCAGGACGAGCAGGATCAATGCGATGGTGAGAAGCATGGTGACCTCCAGGTTGGTTTTCTGGAGGTAACCCGGGTGGGGGTGATCGGCCACTGACACCGGTCTGGTCGTGGACGTCCGCATGCGGACACGAGGCAATGACCCGCGCGGGCGGGGGGGTATCTCATGAAGTGTTCCCTGCCGAAAGCGAGATCCCGTCGTGTCGTTCATGAACTGTCCACGGTGCGGCCTTTCGGTCGGCCTGCGGGTCCAGTACCTCACCCTGCAGCACTGCCCGCGATGCACGGCCCAGCGCGGTATCTCGGTGCCGATGACGATCAGCGAGGAATCGGCACCGGTCCGTCCGGACCGCCTCCGCGCCGGACGCCACCGCAAGCTTCACGGGCAGACCACCAATCCGCCGGTCTGATCAGCGCGCCGCCAGCACGGCCTCGTAGTCCTGCCAGGTATCGACATCGCGCGGGATCGGTCCCGGGACGGGCACGTCGACGACGCCCGCGGCGTGACGGTCAAGCAGCCTCCAGACCCCCTTGTCGCCGTGCAGCTGCGCCAGCTCACCGAACATCGAGCGTGCGAACAGCAGGGGATGGCCGCGGCCGTCGGCATAGCCGCAGGCGGCGAGCGGCGCGTTACCGTGATCAGCGATCAGAGCCCTGACCGCGGCGGCGCTCGCGCCAGGCTGATCGCCGAGCATCAGCACCAGCGCCTGCGAGCGGGGATCCACGGCGGTCAGGGCGGCGGCGATCGACGAGGAGCAGCCCTCGCCGAAGGACCGGTTCGGCACCACCGTCACGCCGCTGAAGTCGACCCGGCCCCGGACCTCGCCGGCGGCGCCGCCCAGGACGCAGAGCAGCTCAGCAAACCGGCAGGCCCGTGCCGTTGTGAGCACGTGATCAAGCAGCGTCCCGGGACCGTAGGGCAGCAGTTGCTTGGGCCGGCCCAAGCGCGAGGAGCCGCCGGCGGCCAGCACCAGCCCGGTGACGCGAGTCTCAGACGACGGCACCGGCGTCGGTCCGCGCTGTCAGGAGACCGCGCCGGTCTCGGGGCGCTGCTGGGCGTAGCGGTTTCGGCAGCCCTCACCGCAGAAGTAGACCGTGTCCTCGCCGATCCGCAGACGCGGGGTCGCGTCGGTCACCGCCACCCGCATGCCGCAGACCGGATCAGTGGCCACGGCCACCGCCGACGGCATCACCATCTCGGCCTCGGGCTCCGGCCCGCCCGTCGCGCTGGCGTCGGGGTGGGCGTGCTGGCGCTCGATCAGCTCGGCGAGGATCGAGACCGCGATCTCGTTCGGGGAGCGGGCACCGATCCGCAGGCCGGCGGGCGTGCGCAGCTGGGCCCGCAGCTCGTCGGCCAGCGCGAGCTCGGAGCGCACCGCCGCGGCGCGCTTGGCGCTGGCGACCAGCGCCACGTACGGGACGCCGGCCTGCAGCGCGGCCGCCAGCACCGCCTCCTCACCGCTGCCGTGAGAGGCGACGATCACCGCGGCCGCGCCCCGCATCGCGTCGCGCGACCCGCTGCTCGTGCGCCGGCAGTCATAGCCCGCGGCCTGCCCGACCCGCTCCAGCGCGCGGGCGATCGGCGAGTCACCGATGATCGCCAGCCGCGCGGCGGGCAGGCGAGGCTCCAGGAAGATCTCCAGCGAGCCGCCGCTCAGGCAGGGGTTGCGCTCGATCACCGCGCCGTCGGCGAAACCGTCCGGGACGTCGGTTCGCTCGGAGCCGTCGTCATCCTCGGGGACGAGGCGCAGCAGCAGTGGATCCCCGGTCTCGAGTGCCCGCAGCGACTGCAGGCGCACCGAGGACGCCGCGCACACGCCGCCGACGAACCCCTCGATCGTCCCGTCCGCGAGTACGACCGCGGCATCGCCGGACCGGACGCTCGTCGGGCGCCGGGCCCGGACGACGGTGGCGAGCACGAACGGCTGGCGCTGGGCGACCAGCTGCTCGACCCGGACGGCCAGCTCGTGATTGAGCATTGGGTTGCTCAGCCTCCGCGCCGGGGCCGCCGGGCGGCCTGGACGGGCAGCTCGGCGGCGATGTTGATGGTCCGGCAGCGCGCGCAGCGGACGCGGACACGCCGGGTCATGTACTGCGGATCCATGCCGGCGGCGAGCAGGCTGCCGCAGGCCACGCACACGTAGTCATGCTCGCCGTTGCCGCGAAACACGGGACGGTCGGGGTTCGCCTGGACTGCGGTGCCGCCGTCGAGCGGCACCTCGCCCTCCTGCACGGCTCGCATCGTCCGGACGCTCAATCAGATCGCCGCCAACTTGGTGGTGAAATCCTTGATCAGGGCGTCGAGCACCGTGCTGACCACGCCCTCGCCCATCGAGGCGGCCTTGCCGGTGATCTGCGCGGCGGTGTGCACCGTGCCGCCGCCCTCGGCGAGCGTGAACACGATGTCGGCGTTGGCATGACCCTGTCCGCCCGCCTCCCGCGCCTTGACCTGCATCACCGCGCGGTGGTTGCCGGCATCCTGCTCGATGACGCTGACCGTACCGGTGAACTTCATCGACATCGCGCCCATCTTGACCTTGATCTGTGCCTTCGCCGACTCGGGTCCCGTGCGCTCGATGACCGACCCGCCCTCGACGCAGGGGATCAACCGGTCGAGGTCGAGAATCGCGCTCCAGGTCTCGTCGATGGGCTTGGACATGGTGAAGGGATGGTCAAGTTCAACCACGGTCATTCTCCTCGCTTGTATGTTTTGGCGCAAATCGTCGAAAGCCGAGAGTGGGAGAACAGATGTCGTTTGAGTCGGGCACGTACGCACTGGGACCCGAGAACGCGACGTTGACCGTGCGCACCGGGCGCCGGGGGGCGATCGCCAGGGCCGGACACGACCTGCGGATCGAGGTCGAGAGCTGGCGCGCCACCGTCTCGCTCGACGCCGATCCGGCGGCGGCGGTGCTCGAGCTCGCCGCAGACTCCAGCTCGCTGCGGGTGCGGGAGGGCAGCGACGGCATGCAGTCGCTGGACGCCGAGGATCGCGCGGGCATCGACCAGACAATCAACGACGAGGTGCTCAACGGCACGGCGATCGTCTTTCGCTCCCACGAGGTCTCCCGGGCCGACAACGGCGGGCTGTTTGTCACCGGTGCGCTGGAGCTGGCGGGTGCGAGCCATCCAATCTCGTTCGACCTGCGTGTCGGCGACGACGGCGAGGTCTCGGGCAGTGCGGTCGTCAAACAGACCGAATGGGGCATGAAGCCGTACGCGACGCTGTTCGGCACCCTCAAGGTCGCCGACGAGGTCCACGTCTCGATCGAGGGCCGCCTGGCCCCCGCGTGATCGATGCGGTCGCGGCCGGCTGGCGGAGCCACCCCTCAGTCCCGGTAGACCGTCTGCGCGTCGAGCCCGCCCTCCACCCCGGGGGGCAGAGCGCCGGTGCCGTGGGCGTACATCGCCAGGTCGGCGATCGTCTTGGGGTCCGCCCCGTTGCCGGAGGCGACGAAGGCGCCGTCCTGCCAGTGCACAGCGTCGGCACTGCTGTCCATCGCGACCCCGGCCAGCTGCTGTGCCTTGGCGAGGATCTTGGCCGTCGTGCCCGACACCGCCGCGCCCGTCGCGTCCGATGGGCTCGTGTTGTAGCCGTGTCCGACCCCGAAGCGATCGCTGTCGGCCGGCACGACCTTGACGTCGAGCGCCGGCACGCCGAGCGCGTCCGCGACCAGCTGCGCGTACCCACCCTCCCGGCCGTCGGCCTCGGTCGTGAGGCTCAACACCATCTTCCCGGTCGGATGCACCCGCAGGAACACCGCCCGATAGAACTCGTCAGCCATCTTCTCCAACCTCCTTGGTCACGGCGTCGATTTCGGCCCGCCGCTGACGCTCCTGATGGGCGCGAAGCGCGTTGTGCTCCTCCAGAGCGCAGAAGCTCGGCTGCGGGCCGCCGAGCAGGTGTGGAGGCACCGCCGGCCGCGTACAGCCGGGGTAGATGCAGATCTTCACGAGCCGCTCGCCGCCGGTGCTCATCCGCCGCCCCATCCGGGGGTCGTGCGCCCGCGGCTCGGTCCGTAGCCGCTGGGCATTGCCACCGAGCTGCCCGGGACCGGCGTGGCGCTGGCCCACGGCTCCGGTTCATCGTCACCGACGCCCGGCAGCGACCGGGGCCGCCAGTCCGCGCCCGGCGCTGCGTCGCGCCGTCGGTCAGCGCCGATCGCGGTCACCACCTCGTGCAAGGCGCCGAGGCTATGGCCGCTGACCAGCGCGTCGCAGTGGGGCAGCGCCGCGGCCATGCCGCCGGCCTGGGGTGAGAAGCCCGCGGCGGACGCGCGCGGATTGACCCACACGATCCGGTAGGCGAGCCGGGACAGGCGCTCCATCTCGCGCCCGACGAGGCCCGGGTCGCCCCGCTCCCAGCCGTCGGAGAGGATCACCACGACCGCGCCGCGGGCCATGCCGCGTCGCCCGTGGCGGTCATTGAAGCTCTTCAGCGCGTCCCCGATCCGGGTGCCGCTGGACCAGTCCGGCGCGGTGGCCGCGGCGTGCTGGATCGCCCGCTCGGGGTTGCGCGAACGCAGCGCCCGGGTCAGACGGGTCAGGCGGGTGGCGAACGCGAACGCCTCGTTGCCGGGCCCGGCGCCGGCCGCGCAGGTGAGGAACTGCAGGTACGCGCGAGCGTAGGGCTCCATCGAGCCCGAGATGTCACACAGCAGGACGAGGCGACGTGGCAGGACGCGGCGCCGGCGGCGGGCGAGCCGGATCGGATCGCCGCCGGTTCTCAGACTGCAGCGCAGGGTGCGGCGCAGGTCGATCCGGTCGCCACGGCGAAAGGACTCGGCACGGCGGGTCCGCCGCCGGGGCGTGGCCAGGGTGAGCTCGGACATCAGGCGGTACAGACCGGCGAGCTCGTCAGCGTCGAGCGCGTCAAAGCGCTTCTCACGCAGCAGCTCCGCTTCGCTGGCCAGGGTGGGGACAAGCACCGGGCGCTCGTCCGGGGGGCCGCCGTCGGGGTCTCGGGCCGAAGACGAGTCCGGCGCCCGCGGGTCCGCCGCCCGGTCCGCGCCGGGAACGTCGGTGGCGTCGGCGGCCGGACGCTCGGGTTCGGCACCGGCCGGCTCGTCGAGCATCCGGGTGTCCTGCGCGGGCGGTGGCGAAGTCCCGCCGGCCCCGAAGACGGCCGCGAACACGGTGTCGAATGCCCTGACCTGGGTTAGGTCTGAGATGAACACCGCCCGTGCGGTCCAGTACAGACGCCGGCGCGCGACCGGTGCCACGAGCGTCAGTGCCCGGGCAAAGCGTGCCGAGCGCTCGGCGCCGACCGGCACGCCGGCTTCGTGCAGGCGCCGGCCGAACCCTCCGGCCAGGGCCGGCAGGTCCAGATCGATCGTCTCGACGCCAAAGGCGCGCGACACGTCAGCCCCGTCCGCCGGTCAACTGCGCCAGGCCGCCGGCCCGGATCAGCTCCTGGTCCTCGCGATACTTGAGCACCGACCCGAGCGTGCGTTGGGCCGCGCTGGCGTCCAGCTGCTCGAGGCCGAGCACGCTCAGCGCCGCCAGCCAGTCGATCGCCTCGGCAATCCCGGGTGGCTTCTGCACGTCGGAGTCGCGCATCCGCGAGACGGCATCGGCGACCTGGACGGCGAGCGTCGCCGACGCGCCGGTGACGCGGCGGCGGATGATCTGCACCTCGCGCTCCGGGCTGGGGTAGTCGATCCACTGATACAGGCAGCGGCGCTTGACCGCGTCATGCAGATCGCGGGTGCGGTTGGAGGTGAGGACGATCACCGGCGGGTGGGTGGCCCGGATGGTGCCGAGCTCGGGGATCGTCACCGTCGCCTCGGCCAGCAGTTCGAGCAGGAAGGCCTCGAAGTCGTCGTCGGCCCGGTCGATCTCGTCGATCAGCAGGACCGCCGGGCGCGGGCCGGGGTGCTGCAGCGCGCGCAGCAGCGGACGCGCCGACAGGTACTCGGGGCCGAACAGATCCTGCTCGCGCAGCTCGGCGCCGCGGGCCTCGCCCAGTCGGATCGCGAGCAGCTGACGCGGATAGTTCCACTCGTACAGCGCCTCGGTGGCGTCGATCCCCTCGTAGCACTGCAGGCGGATCAGCGGCGTGTCGAGCACCGCGGCCAGCGCCTTGCCGGCCTCGGTCTTGCCGACTCCCGCCTCGCCCTCGAGCAGCAGCGGCTGGGGGAGGGAGAGGCTGAGGAACATTGAGGTGGCCAGTCCCTCATCCACGAGATAATCGACTGACCCCAGCCGCCGGGCGAGCGTCTCGACATCGGGCACGAGCGCGGCGGGCTCTGCCTGCGCGCCGCCTGGATCTTCGCGCGGCCGCCCGGATGCCTCCGTCATTGCGGAGGTTGCGCGTGGCCCTGCATCGCCGCCCACACCCGCGCGGGGTTGCAGGGCATGTCGATGTGATCGACTCCGTGGGTCTGGTGCAGGGCGTCGATCACCGCGTTGACGATCGCCGGCGGCGAGCCGACGTTGGGCGACTCGCCGATGCCCTTGGCTCCGATCGGATGGTGCGGGCACGGAGTGACCGTCTCGCCGAGCTCAAAGTCCGGGCATTCCAGCGCAGTCGGGATCAGGTAATCCATGAACGACGAGTTCAGGCAGTTGCCCTCCTGATCAAAGGTGATGACCTCCATCAGGGCGATCCCGATGCCCTCGGCCAGCCCGCCGTGGATCTGGCCGTCGACGATCATCGGGTTGATCCGCACCCCGCAGTCGTCGACGGCGATGAAGCGGCGTACCGTCACCTGCGCGGTGTCGGGATCGATGTCGACGACCGCGATGTACGCGCCGTAGGGATAGGTGAGGTTGGGTGGGTCGTAGATCACCTGGCCGTCCAGGCCACCCTCCAGGCCCTCGGGCATCGGCTTGCCGCTGTAGGCGTAGGCGGCGATCTCCTCGATCATCGCGCCCTGCTCGGGGTCGCCCTTGACGTACCAGCGGCCCTTTTCCCAGGCGAGGTCCTCAGGGCGCGTCTCGAGTATCGTCGCCGCGATCAGCCGCGCCTTGTCGCGCACCTTGCGTGCGACCACCGCCACCGCGGCGCCGCTGACCGGGGTCGACCGCGAGCCGTAGGTGCCCAGCCCGTAGGGGGTGCGGTCGGTGTCGCCGTGGCGCACCAGGACGTCCTCGGGCGGGATCCCCAGCTCCTCGGACACGATCTGCGCAAAGGTCGTCTCATGGCCCTGACCCTGGGTCTGGGCGCTGATCGAGACCATCGCGCGGCCGGACGGGTGCACGCGCAGGTCCGCGCCGTCGTTCATCGACATGCCCAGGATGTCCATGTGCTTGCGCGGCCCCGCGCCGACGCCCTCGGTGAAGAACGACACGCCGATGCCCATCAGCTCGCCGCGCTCGCGCTTCTCGGCCTGCTCGCGGCGCAGCTCCTCGTAGCCGGCGATCTCGATCGCCACCTTCATCGTCGCGGCGTAGTCACCCGAGTCATACGTCCAGCCGGTCGTCGTCTCGTAGGGGAACTGCTCGGGGCCGATGAAGCTGCGCATGCGCAGGTCGATCTGATCGACGCCCATCTCCAGCGCGAGCGCGTTGACCATCCGCTCGACGATGTACACGGCCTCGGTGATCCGGAACGAGCAGCGGTAGGCGACGCCGCCGGGCGCCTTGTTGGTGTAGACGGCCTTGACCTTGACGTGGGAGGCCTGCAGGTCATAGGAGCCACAGCAGATGTGAAAGAACCCGGCCGGGAACTTGGTCGGCTGGGCGGTGGAGTCAAACGCCCCGTGGTCGGCGATCGCGTCGACCCGGAGCCCGGTGATCTTCCCGTCCTTGGCGCATATGTCCGCGTGCATGATGTAGTCACGGGCAAATCCGGTGGACATCAGGTTCTCGGAGCGATCCTCGACCCACTTGATCGGGACTCCGGCGACGATCGAGCCGGCGATCGCGCAGACGTACCCCGGGTAGATCGGGACCTTGTTGCCAAAGCCGCCGCCGATGTCGTTGCAGCGGATCCGGATCATGTGCTCGGCCAGCCCGGCGACGTGCGCGTAGACGGTGCGGTGCACATTGGGGGCCTGGTTGCCGTTGTAGATGTCCAGCTGGCCGGTCTCGGGGTTGAAGTCGGCGATCATCCCGCAGGTCTCCAACGGGGCCGGATGGCAGCGCGGGTAGATGATGTCCCGGCTGACGATCGTGTCGGCCTGCGCGAAGGCACGGTCGGTGGCCGCCTCGTCTCCGGCCTCCCAGGTCGGGCTGGCGACGTTGTCGACCTGGCCGTCCTTATCGTCGCGGATCAGCGGAGCGTCGGGATCGAGCGCTTTGCGGGCGTTGACCACCGCGGGGAGCGGGTCGTACTCGACGTCGATCAGGGGCAGCGCGTCGCGGGCGACGTACTCGTCGGTGGCGATCACGAACGCCACCTCCTGCCCTTGGAAGCGCACCTTGTCGCCGGCCAGGACCGCCTGCGTATCGTAGGAGATGGTCGGCATCCAGGCCAGCCCGAGCATTTCGAGGTCCTTGGCGGTGATCACGGCGGCGACGCCGGGAAGCGCGAGCGCCTGCGAGGTGTCGATCGACAGGATCCGGGCGTGGGCGTAGGGGCTGCGCAGAACGGCGCCGTGCAGCATCCCGGGCAGCCGGATGTCATCGAGGTAGGTCCCCTGGCCGCGGATGAAGCGCGCGTCCTCCTTGCGCTTGAGACGGCCGAAGCCGATCGGCCGCGCCTGGCTGGGGCTGGGCAGGTTCTCGATCGTGGCCATGGCTAGAGCACCTGCCGGCTGGCGGCTTCGTGCTCGGCGGCCCAGCGCACGGCGGCGACGATGTTCTTGTAGCCGGTGCAGCGGCAGATCGCGCCGGAAATCGCGGTTCGGATCTCAAGCTCGGAGGGGTCGGGGTTCTCATCCAGCAGCGCCCGGCTGGTCATCAGCATCCCGGAGGTGCAGAACCCGCAGTGCAGCGCGTGCAGCTCGTGAAAGCCCTGTTGGATGGGATCGAGCTGCCCGTCGACCTCCAACGACTCGACGGTGCGGATCTCGTGTCCGGTGCACATTACCGCCAGCGTCGTGCAGGACTTCAGCGGCTGCCCGTCCATCAGCACTACGCACGCGCCGCAGTTGGAAGTATCACAGCCCCAGTGGGTGCCGGTCAGTCCGGGCGTGTCGCGGATGAAGTGCACGAGCAGCCGGCGCGGCTCGACGTCCCGGGAGACCTCGCGGCCGTTGATCGTGATCGTCACCTGCATGCGGGTCTACGCCTCCTGTGTCAGGGCTCGGGTGAGGGCGCGCCGGAGCGCACGCTGCGCCACCACCCCGGCGAGGTGGCGCTTGTAGTCGACCGGTCCGCGGCCGTCGGCGCTCGGTGAGCAGTCCGCGGAGGCGATCTCGGCCACCTGAGCGAACAGCTCCTCCGACGGCGAGGCGCTGCGCAGCAGCTCCTCGGCTCGCGTCACGTGCACGGTCGTCGGGCCGACTGCGCTCAGCGCCAGGCCGGCGTCGGCGATCGTGCCGCCGTCGATCCAGACCGCGGCCGAGGCGGCGGCGATCGCCCAGTCTCCGGCACGGCGCTCCACCTTCTCGTGGGCGCTGCCGCCGCCGGAGCGCAGCGGGATCCGGACCTCGGTGAGCAGCTCGCCGTCACCGACTGCGGTCACGTAGGGGCCGATGTGAAACCCGCCCATCGGCACGACCCGCTCACCGTCGGCACCGTGGATCACGACCTCGGCCTTGACCGCCGAGCAGACGGCGCTGAGATCCTCGGCCGCGTCGGCCTGGCACAGGCTTCCGCCGATCGTGCCGCGGTTGCGCACCACGGGATCGGCGATCACCTGCTCGGCATCGGCGAACACCGGGAAGTGGCGCGCGAGCAGTTCGGACTTGAGCAGCTCCACGTGTCGGGTCAAGGCCCCGATCCGCAGCTGGTCGCCGTCCTCGCGGATATAGGACAGCTCGGTTAGGTCATTGATGTCGATCAGATGCTCGGGCTGGGCGAGACGCAGCTTCATCATCGGCAGCAGGCTGTGGCCACCGGCGATCACGCGAGCGTTCGAGCCGAGGCGCTGCAGCGAGGCGATCGCTCCCTCGACGCTGCTCGCGCGCTCATAGGCAAACGGAGCGGGGGTCTGCACGGCGGCTCAGCTCCCCTGCGGGGTGACCGGCATCCGCTTGCGCGGACGGCCGACCTCCTCGTTGGCGTCATATTGGACCGGCGAGCCGGAGCCGATCACCGGTGAGCGCGGCAGCCGCTCGGCCTGGGATTGCCGCCCCTCGGGGTACAGAGACCGGGCCGCGCTGCTGCCGTAGGTGGGATTGCGAAGCGCGGGTCCGTTGGGCGATGCCGCGGCGATCGGCGCCTCCCGCCCGAGACGGGCGAGGGTCAACGTCCCTCGCGTGTAGACCTCGGAGATGTGCGGTGCCCTGACCTGCCCACTCTCGGGGAAGTTGCGCAGGCCGGCCGCGGCCGCGCCCGGGTACAGGCCGTCGATCAGTCCCATCGCGTCGGTCAGACCTGCCTTCGTGACCAGCAGACCCTCGAGAAGGTCCACCCCGGCGTCAAGGTTGGCATTGATGTCGCCGACCACCGCGGCGACCGGAGCGCTCTTCTCGATGATCCCGGTCACGCCGGTGATCGCGTGTTCCAGGCCAGACGTGATCCGGCGCAGAGCGACGATCGTTTGCAGCAGGTACACGACGACCGCCGCCACGATCAGCACCACGGCCACGATCATCACCACTCCGGCAGCGGGCATGGCTCAGGCTCGCTGGGCGGCGTCGTCAAGGATCACGTCGAGCGAGCCGCCGTAGTCAGCGGCCGCGGCGATCGTCTGGGCGACCTGGGCCTGGGTGGTCAGCAGTAGTGCGGTCGCATCCAGGTCCTTCCCGCCCGCCCCGGCGGCGGCGGCGATCCGATCCACGCTGGGGACGATCTCGTTGGCGGCGGTCAGCACGCCGCGCAGCAGGTAGATGACGACCGGCAGCAGGACGAGCAGCAGGATCGCGTCGCCGATCCATTGCAGGGTCATCGTGGCCTGCGCTCGGCGACGATCCTGGCCTTGGCAGCGATCCCCGGGAACGCGCTGACGATCGTCTCGAACTGCGCGTTGATCGCGGTCACGGCCGGCTCCAGCGGCCGCAGGTGCTCGGACTCAACGCCCTCCAGGGCACCCGCGAGTGTGGCCAGCGTGCGCGACGCCGAGGCAAGTCCGCTGCGGATGAGGATCAGTGCCCCGGCCAGCACAACGACGATCACGACGGCCAGCAGCACACTCAGAATCGTCAGGGTGGTCGCGCTCACCGGCCACCGAACCCGTCGGTCAGTGCGTTCATGTAGCCGTCCTGGACGACCGCCTCATCGACGATCTGGCTGAGCACCGGCGCGGTGGCCTGCAGCTGGGGAATCTGCGCCGTGTTGCCGGCCACCTTCCCGGCGACTGCCAGCAGGGCGGTGGCGGAGTGATCGATGTCGCGGACGGTCCGGATCAGGATGGCGAGCAGCCCGGCGACGGCGAGCGCGGCGACGAGCCCGATCACCAGCGCGAGCTCCCACGCGCCATGGTTGGTGAGCGCGAAGGCGACCATCAGCGTCCCACCGCGACCTTGCGCAGCGCCCGGGCCGAATGCAGGATCCGGACGCCCGAGTCGTTGATCTGACCGACCCCGTGCAGCGCGTCGGTCTGCGCGCGCACCTTCTCGACACCCGCGACGGCCGCCCGGGCCTGCCGAGCGATCCGCAGGGCCAGCGTCACGATCGTGATCACGATCGTCGCGGCCACGACGACGACCACGACCCCGAGCACCAGCCCGATCGTCCAGCCGCTGGACGCACCCACCACTGACATAACCACACCTCCCGGCGTGAAACGCTCTCTCACTCACTCATCGGGAAGAGCAGCCATTGCCAAGCCGGGCCGCGGCTCGCTCTGTCCTCACGAGCGGATTCTCGTACGTCCGGCGTCCCAATGCAACCGGGGACAGAGAATCGATCGCGAGGAACGTTCAGGCGTCGAGGCGAGCGCGTAGTGCCTTGCGATCGATCTTGCCCACCGGGGTGAGCGGCACGGCGTCGATCACGTGGACGGTGCGCGGGCACTTGTAGCCGCCGATTCGCTCCCGGGCCCAGGCGACCAGCTCCGCGGGGGTCAGCGCGGAGCCGTTGACGAGCGAGACGAACGCCACGACTTCCTCGCCGTGGCGCGCGTGGGGCTGGCCGACCACGCCGGCGACCGAGACCGCGGGATGCTCGACCAACGCATCCTCGACGTCGCGCGGGTAAACGTTGAAGCCGCCGCGGAGGATCAGGTCCTTCTTGCGATCGACGATGAACAGGTAGCCGTCCTCGTCCTGATAGCCGATGTCGCCGGTGTGCAGCCACCCGTTCTGGATTGCCTCGGCCGTCGCCTCGGGCGCGTGCCAGTAGCCCGGCATCACGCCCGGCGAGCGGGCGGGGATCTCGCCGGCCTCGCCGGCGGGCAGCGCCCGTCCGTCGTCGGTGACGACCCGCACCTCGCAGCCGGGCACGGGCAACCCGACCGATCCCGGCCGCTCGCGGCCGACGGGGCTCGAGGAGATCAGCGCCCCGGTCTCGGTCAGCCCGTAGCCCTGACGGATCGACGCTGACGGGACCCGCCGGCAGAACTCAGCCGCGACGTCAGGGGCGAGCGGCGCGCCGCCCGAGGTGACGAAGCGCAGCGAGGAGAGGTCGTGCTCCTCGAGCGGCTGCCCGAGCAGGACCTGCAGCATCGAGGGAACCACGGCCGAGATCTGCAGCCCGTGCTCGGCGACCAGGGCCGGGAAGGCGACGGGATCAAACCAGCGCAGCAGGACGGCGAACCCCGGATCGGGGTGGTGCATCCCCGAGATCGTGACGAGGATGCCGTAGGCGTGGGAGGCGGCAGGGTGCCCAGCCCGCGGGTGATGCCGGGCACGTGAGCGGACTGATGGGCGGCCGCGCCGGTGTAGTGCAGGTTGGCGTGGCTGAGCATCACGCCCTTGGCCCGGCCGGTCGTGCCGCCGGTGTAGAGCAGCGCGGCGAGATCGTCATCTCCGCGCGCGACAATCGGGCCGGCCGCGGCCGTCTCGAGCTCGGCGAGGGAGAGCAGCCCGTCTCCGCCCGGTCCGGTGGTGACGACGGCGCGCACGTGCGCCAGGCCGGTGACCGCGCTGCGGACCCTGTCCTCGAACTCGGGCGTCGTGCAGACCACCGTCGCCTGCGAGTCGGCAATCTGATGGCGCAGATCCTCCTCGGACAGCAGGAAGATCCCCGGGGTGACGACCTCTACGGCGCGCCAGATCGCGCCGTAGAGGATCCCCACCTCCGGGCAGTTGGCCATCGAGACCGTGACCCGGTCACCGGGGGTGACACCCAGCTCGGCCAGGCCGCCCGCCGTCCGGCAGGCGCGCGCGAACAGCTCAGCAGAGCTGTGCGTGGTGCCCTCGAAGAGGAGAGCGGGATGGTCGCCACGGCGCTCGAAGGCGGTCTCGGCGAGCCGGGCCAGGTTGCGGTCGCCGACACCGGTCATCGGCGTCACCCTATCCAAGCGGGGAGTGCCCTACGCTGGGTGCGGTGTTACGCGACAGGGTGTTGCTGGGTTGACCTCCCGCCGGCCGGCATGAGCAAACGGGTCCTGGTCACGGGCGCAACCGGGTTCATCGGCGGACAACTCTCACGCCGTCTCGTTGACGCCGGTCATCAGGTTCGCTGTCTGGTCCGTGACGCGTCGCGCCCGCGCGC